>NZ_NRGT01000001.1:0-27499 GCF_002332285.1 Glutamicibacter sp. BW77
TGAGCTATACCCACCATGATTACTTAGTGACTAGTCGGAACGCTAGAAGCTCCCGAACTGATTTCAAGCAACGAGAAATACTATACATGCATCTGGGGTGAAACTAATAATCGGGATGTTAGCTACGTTTGGGGGGTAAGTCCCAAAATGTGTGTACAGAAACCTCTCAAAACAAATAACCACTAGGACTAACACCACCAGTACATGCTTTGTAAGCATGTACCGTGGCAAAAGTTGCGAATCAACCCGTCTGCGATGCATGCGGAAACAAACAAGTCAAAAACGGGAAAACCAGTGCTGGACGCACCCGATGGCGATGCAAAAACTGCGGCGCGTCCAGCACAATATCCGTTTGGACACGTTGACGTTAAACAAAAAACGGTCTGATCCAAAACTTTTGTTTCGAATCAGACCGTTTGTCTGGGGTGAGTAACGGGGCTTGAACCCGCGACCTTCTGGACCACAACCAGACGCTCTACCAACTGAGCTATACCCACCATGATCGCTTCGACACTAGTCACTCCGCTTTTGCGAACCAATTTCGTATCTGGCAACGAGAAATACTATACACATATCGAGGGGGTGAGTGCCAACTTGAAAGGCCCCTAAAGTGCTGTGTTGTGTATCACCTGCATTTTAGGGGTCTGACTAGTGATTACTTTTCGTCGATGGTACTGATCTGGGTAGCGATTTTGCGTGCCTGATCGGTAGTTGGTCCGGGGGAGGGCACCATGATGGCGGCCCGGTAGTAACGAAGCTCGTCGATTGAGTCCTGGATATCACCTAGCGCGCGGTGATTGCCCGTCTTGGCGGGAGCCGCGTAGTGCGCCTTGGTGAACCAGCGTCGACTCAATTCCTTCAAGGTGGAGACGTCGATAATACGGTAGTGCAGGTGATCAATGATCTCTGGCATGTCGCGGGCCAAGAAGTTCTTATCGGTGCCTACCGAGTTTCCTCCAAGCAGGGCTTTGTTGGGCTCTGGGACGTGTTTACGGATGTAATCCATCACCAGACGTTGCGCCTGCTCCATTTGCATACCGCCGTCCAGTTCCATCAACAAGCCGGAGACCTGATGCATATTGCGAACGAAGTCACCCATCTGTGCCAGAGCCGCATCGCTAGGCTTGATGACCACCTGGATACCCTCGTCGATGATGTTCAAATCCGAATCGGTAATCAGTACCGCTACCTCGATCAATGCATCACGGACCAGATCTAAACCGGTCATCTCGCAATCGATCCATACAATTTTTTCTGAATTACTAGCCACGGAACCAATCTACCCTCTGGACAGCTTGTGGGGCAGCGCACGGCATGAAAGCATCAGTGATCTTAGTGTCACGCCGGTAAGCACATAGCAGGCGATGCTAAAATCATGGGAGATTTCGTGACGTTGAACGATGGGCCTACTGCTGGCTAACCGGATGCAACGTCAATCTTTTTAAACAAACTTTTTGTCCAATCCAGCACGAGGTGTCACGGTGTCCGCTAGTAAGGCAGAAGTTCTAGCTCCCCAACCATACGCTGGTGTAAATAAGACATTGCTTAGCGGCATAATCGGCTCCTCGATGATCCTCTTCGGATCCTTTGGTACGGGCTGGTTGGCCAGTGTTTCACCGCTGAACCGCGATCCATTTTTCATCATGGTGCGAACCGAGGCTGCCGGTGTCACCATTTGCGTGATGCTCTTGACGCTTGGTTGCTGGTTGCTTTTCCGTGCGTGGTGGCGCCTAGGACAGAAGCTAAAAACCTGGGGCAAAGGATCGCTCAAGATTGTGCAGCGCGCGGTGATGCTCTGGAGCATTCCAATGCTTATCGCCCTTCCCATCATGAGCCGCGACGTTTTTGCTTACATTGGACAAGGCCGTCTAGTTGATGCCGGACAAGATCCTTACGTAGATGGCATTTCAAGTCTGAATAACTGGTTCCAGCTAGGTGCCGATACCATGTGGGCTCAAGACGGGACCCCCTATGGTCCGCTGTTCTTGACCATTGAATACATCGTCGTCAACATCGTTGGCGGGTCTACCGATGCGGCTGTTCTTGCCTTCCGCGCCATCGCGGTCATCGGTGTCCTACTATGCCTGCGATATGTGCCCAAGCTGGCCGAACTACATTCGGTTTCCGGCGCCAAAGCGACGTGGATGACCGTGGCGAACCCGCTGTTCCTAGTGAATTTTGTGGCCAGTGCGCATAATGATGCGCTGATGACGGGTCTATCGGTGTGGGCCGTGTACTTGGCTTGTAAACGACACGGCTTTTGGGCGATTGTGGTGCTCGCGGCCTCTATCGGCGTCAAGCCAATAACTCTGGTATTGCTGCCGTTTATCGGTTTGCTCTGGGCAGGTCCGGAGGCCAAATGGCCGCGCCGATTCCTGTATTGGTTCTACTCCGGTTCCATATTCTTGGTTCTGATGACCCTTGTGGGCTGGCTGAATGGCTACTGGTTTGGTTGGCTCAGTGTGTTGCTGAACTACACCGGTACTGGTGTCTCTGTTGTTGCTCCTCTAGGGATGTTAACCATCGCATTGCAGGGCATTTTTGGGTCATTTGGCATGGAAACTGACTGGGTACTGTCGGTCATAAAAAATGGTGGCCGATTGCTCGGTGTGGGTCTTGCTATTGTTCTGATGTTCCGTGGGAAGTACTCACATCTGGTCCAACGCATGGGCATTGCATATGCGGCAATTGTGGTGCTTTCTCCGGTAATCCAGCCATGGTATTTGTTGTGGTTGTTGCCCTTCTTCGCGGCGACCGGATTACGTGATGACTGGCAGATGCTCTGGTTGCACCTCACCACGATATTCTTCTTGGCCTACCAAGCTGCGGATCAAATTTTTGTCTGGCAGTTCCTCCAAGAAGACCTGGTGCCACGAGTGCAATTGATCTCCTGGGGAATTTCGATCCTCTGTGCGCTGTATCTGGTCTTTTTAGATCCCAAGACTAAAAAAATATGTCCCGAGCTCCTGAGCTCCACAAACTGGCTGAAAAAGAAAGTCAAGTGAGTTTGCTGGTGCAAAAACTAATGCGACGTGGCGTGTCGCTGAAAGCTCTGGGCTGGCAAGGCTTTGCCGCTTCGGTGATGATCACCGTGGCTTCTTGGGGCATCGGCTGGTTTCCGCGTAGTCAGCTCTCCCCGCTCGCTCGCAGCGGATTTTTTATTGAATTCCGCACCGAATCATGGGGTGTTATTAGTTGCATCATCTTGATGGCGGCAGGGCTGGCATGGCTGACCAGAGCTTGGATTCTCGCTCGTCCGCTGGTTGATACTGCACAACTGATCAGCTCACGACAATTGGCGCAACTGTTCGTTAAGTGGACGGCGCCATTGATGTTTTCCTTCCCAATTCTCAGCCGAGATGTTTACTCGTATCTGGCACAAGGTCGAATGCTTCATGCCGATAAGTCTCCATATCATGAGGGTATTTCGGCTTTGCCTGGCTGGTTTGAAGGTGGCTCGGACGGGCTCTGGGCACAATCGCCTTCCCCCTATGGTCCATTCTTCTTGGTACTCTCACGAATTATTTATTTTGTCTCCAACGGGGTTCCTGAAATTGGAGTAGGGCTGCTGCGCATTACCGCGTTGCTCGGGGTCATCGGCTGTTTTCACTTCACCGCCAAACTAGCGAAAAAAATGGGGCAGAATCCAAACTGGGCTAACTGGGCCATTGTAGGAAATCCACTGTTTTTATTGACCATGATCGGTGGCGCACACAACGACGCGTTGATGATTGCCGGAGTGTTTAGCGCTTTCGCATTGGCCTATGACCGTCGTCCTTTGGTATCCACGTTGGCTCTAGCTATCGCGGTGTCTGTGAAACCGATTGTGCTCTTGGTGCTGCCATTTATAGGGCTGATCTTGTTAGGTCGCGATAAGTCATTGCGCGCTAAATGCATAGTTTGGCTGAAGGTATTCTGCTATTGCCTGATCTGGCTAACTATCATTGGCGCGGTGACGAACCTCTGGTTTGGATGGTTGCCGGCCATGTTCACCGCCGGAGACGCAGCCTTCCCCTACGCTCCGGTGGGCTTGATTGGTTGGTTGCTTGGCATGCTGGTGGGAGTGTTGGGCGGCTCGGCGAGCCTGACACAGAGCATCGTGGTGCTTATTTTTCAGCTTGTTTCTGTGGTGATCGTGGCGTGGCTTTCATTGGCTAAAGATATTTCTCGGCCGGTGCGTCTGGCCGCGTGGGCATTATCTGCAGTGATATTGCTCGCCCCGATCATTCAGCCCTGGTACATCTTGTGGATGATCGCGCTCTTCGCGATCTCACACCGTGTCTCGTGGTCCTCCGAGAAGCTGATGATCTATTTGGCTAGCCTTATTCTTGTGGTGGTCTTCGTGGATCAACTATCCATTGAGCAGTGGCACATCGTGTGGTTGATGCGGGTGTTTGCGGCGGTACTGGCGGTGGCTTTATTTGCCGGCCTTTTCCGCTTCGACCCGAAAACTCGCACTGTCCTGAGTGGAGACACAGGACCAGCTTCCATTCAGTAAGCATCCAGCCAACAATAGCTGGGCTCACACCAGACGTCACAGGTTGTGCGCATTTTTCTCGGCTTAGATAGAAATATGCAAACGATGTTTTGGCCCGCGACTATCGCCATGCTTGGCGGTGTCCTCTTCTTAGGCGCAGCCGGTATTTTCCTGCTCGCCATCCAGTATCACCGCCATGGACGCCTATCGTGGCGACGGACGCTGACCACCGGTGCCGCAGTAATCTACGGGTTTGGCCTCTTCAGCTACACCATGCTGCCGCTACCCGAAACACGTAACGCATTTTGTCGGCCCGGGGTAGCCGTTCCGCAGCTGCAACCGCTGAACTTCCTCAATGACTTTGCGCTCTCCTACGAACTGGGGATGCGTCACTTTTTGACCAGTTTTACGCTCTGGCAGGTCCTTTTTAATGTGATCTTGTTCATGCCGCTCGGTATCCTGGCGGTCCGCTGGCTGCGTGGCAACGTATTTCTGGGCACGCTCATCGGGCTCACCGCCAGTTTGGCCATCGAACTGACTCAGTACACCGGAATTTGGGGCCTGTATACCTGCGCCTACCGAGTTGCCGACGTCGATGATCTACTGATGAACACCTTCGGTGCGCTGCTTGGATCCATCGTGGCTTACCTGCCAATCTTTGCGTGGCTTACCGGACCACGAGAACAAAGTGCCGCGAAGTCCGGACCGCGTAAGGTCACCAGACTTCGCCGCTTTATGGCCAACGGCTTCGATATCGCTTTTGTCCTTGGGCTGGTGATGCTCACCACCTTCGTGCTGGAGATCGCCGAAAAACTTGGAGCCCCGCAGGCCTCCTACAACCTGACGCAGCGGTGGATTCCCACGATCTCGGTGCTGCTGGTCTTCTTGCTTCCAACCCTGATGCCAGGCCGCGCGAGCCTAGGGCAGCGCTGTGCCTGGATTCGAGTGGCCGGACATGGCACGTGTCCAGCACCTGCATGGCAGGCAGTGGCGCGCAGCATTCTGGGTCTCGGCGGAATCTCTTTCGCTTTCCAAATTGCCGACAGCATCTGGGCTGCAAGCCCCTGGGCCTGGCTCAGTGCACTGGTACTTGGCTACCTGCTGCTGAGCTCGATTTTCCTCTTATGCGATCCGGCCGGCCGCGGAATAGCCGGTAGGCTCACCGGCACCAGATTCATTGATCGGCGAATTCACTAATCGTTCACCACCAAGCTGTCAGCTGATGGGGCTAAAATAGTCCCGGTGGCCGGTACCCGATACGACTGGCAACCACATTCGCTTCTAAGACGTTCCGATTCATCTCTCCAAAGTTAGGCCTGCCCCGCAGTATGGATACTCAGCAAGAAATTCCGCACGAACCGCACCGCGCCGTCCTTGGCACCGCCGTAGGAGCCACGGTCCTGATCGCGATTGGTGCATTCGTACTATCCTTCGCGGCGCTAACCGACTTGGCCGAACGCTCCGGCATTCAGGCGAACCTGGCCTGGATCTGGCCAATCATCATTGACGGCATGATCGTGGCGGCCACCGTTGCCATCGTGGCGCTGAACGGCTTCAATCGTAAAGCCATGATCTACCCGTGGTCTTTGCTGTTCTTCGGCGCTATCGTCTCGACCGCAGCAAACTCCACCCACGCGATCCTTACCGTGGATTCCATCGTTAACGGTGTGCCACCGCTGGTATCGGCCCTCGTTGCGGCCATGCCACCCATCGTGTTGCTGGCCATCACCCACCTGACCGTGCACATGTACCAGAAGAAGTCTGAAGCTGCGAAGCTTCGCGCCGCCTTCGACTATGACGAAGAGCAGATCAACGCAGAGAAGTACGGCGTCGCCTACGACGACGGTTACAACTCGGCACTTTCTGATGCACAGCAGGCGGAAGCCGAGCGAGTGGCTCAGCTGGAACAAGAGCACCAGGATGCCATCGCCCGAGCCCGCGCCGAGGCCATCGCTCAGTCGCGCTCGGAAAAGGTCACCCCGCTGAAGCAGGCTCAAGCTCCAGCTGCGGCTCCGGCAACCGCTAAGCCTGCGACCGCTACTAAGCAGGCTGGCGAAGACAAAGCCCCGTTGTACGAGGACATGGCTAAGCGCCTGACTCGCCCATAGCTAGGACGCGCACCGCATCGATCACCCACGGCATTTCAGCACATTAGGAGGCACCACCATGGATCAATTGACCAGCAACACCGAACCGGAACAGTTCAGCGAACAAATCGACGAGGCGGTGTCTCGTTTTGAAAGCGTGGGGCAGGAACTCGATGAGGTGCTGCGGGCGATGAAATCAAAAATTCGCTCGTTATTTATTGATAGTGAAGTGCAACCCTTGTTTGTGACCGGGCGGGTGAAAACCGCCGAGTCTTTCCGCGCCAAGGCTTCGCGCCAGTTACAGGAAACTCCTGATTCAAACCCGGTATTGGAGTTCCCTAACCCGCTCCGGGAAATCCACGACATGGTGGGTTTGCGCATCATCGTGATGCTTCCCCATGAAATCCAGCAGGTAGCCACGCTGATCAAGGCGCACCGCGAGGACTTTGATTGCCGCAGCGATCGTGAGAAAGACATCGGTTCGGTGGAATCCGGAACCTATGGTTACTCCTCACGGCACCTGCTGCTCAAAACCCGAAATGAACCGAGCGTGTCTAGGTTCCAAACGGCTTTGGGTAAACCAGTGGTACCCAGCGGCAACTTCGTTTTTGAGGTGCAGATCCGCACGGTGCTCCAGCACGCATGGAGCGAGATGGAACATGACATCCGCTTTAAGCATCCTGGAGAAGCCGCGTGGAACCCGCAGATCGACAGGCATTTCACCGCCACCGCGGCCATGCTCGAAACGGTGGAAAACTACTTCACCGACATCGATGATCTCTACCATCGGATGAATGGATATCACGACCGTGAAGGCTTGGGCACCGAGAAGCTGACCGGCGAAAAAATCGGCGAAATCTGGCAGACCCTGCTTCCGCACGTGGACCGCAAGCGCGACGATGACTGGTCCTGGGCCGCCGAATTGCTCGGCTCCCATGGCATCGATCAGACCTGGCAGCTGGCTGAACTTTTGGATGCAAATGTAGTCACCGAGGTCCGTGCCGCACTGGATCACCGGTATTCTCCGGGGCCAGATAGGCTGCTTGACGACGTGTTGCTTTGGCGTTTTGGCAAGGCACATATCGATAAGACCAGTGGCTCGGATTTGAAACGCGAAGCCTCGCTTCGTCGCAGACTGATCCAAATGAAAGACTTCCGCTCCACGCAGCGCAGCTAGCACAACTGCCCGGCACCCAATATTGGGTGCCGGGCAGTGAGCGTTAAGATGTTGGTTCGCACACAGTAAGCCTGATCCCGCCTATACGACCGGTAGGATAGACAAGTTGCCCTTTATATGGGCGAATAGTTTTTCCTTACCCCGTTTTGAAAGGGCCACACCATATGATTTCCGTAGCCAACCTTGAGCTACGCGTCGGCGCCCGCTTGCTGATGGACGAAGTAAATTTCCGCATCGACAAGGGCGACAAGATCGGACTGGTGGGTCGAAACGGTGCCGGTAAGACCACCATGACCAAGGTCTTGGCCGGAGAATCCCAGCCGGCTAGCGGTAACGTCTCGCTGAAGGGTTCCATTGGCTACCTGCCACAGGATCCGAAGACCGAAGACATGGAGCAGCTGGCGAAGGACCGTATCCTCGCCGCTCGTGGCCTAGACGTTGTACTCAATAAGCTGGCTAAGGCCCGCGATGAGATGGCTAGCGATGACGCGTCCGTAGCGAAGAAGGCCATGGGCCGATATGACCGTCTGGAAGCCGAATTTATGGCTGCCGGCGGCTACTCCGCCGAATCCGAAGCCGCGGCCATCTGTTCTAACCTGGATTTGCCAGAACGTATTCTTGAGCAGCCATTGCGCACCCTATCCGGTGGCCAGCGCCGCCGTGTGGAGCTTGCCCGCATCCTTTACTCGGACGCCGAAACGCTGCTGCTCGATGAGCCAACTAACCACTTGGATGCCGATTCCATCACCTGGTTACGTGACTTCATCAAGAACTACACCGGCGGCGTGCTGATGATCAGTCACGACACCGGCCTGTTGGATGCCACCGTGAACAAGGTGCTTTTCCTTGACGCTAACCGCGCCACCGTTGATGTGTACAACATGAACTGGAAGCGTTACCAGACCCAGCGCGAAACCGATGAGCGTGCTCGTAAGCGCGAGCGCGGCAACATTGAGAAGAAGGCTTCGGTCTTGATGGCTCAGGCTAACAAGATGAAGGCTCGTGCTTCCGGTGCTTCCGCCGCGCAATCGATGCTCAAGCGAGTTGACCGCATGCTTTCGGGCCTGGAAGAAGTGCGCGCGAACGACCGTGTTGCAGCTTTGCGCTTCCCGGATCCTGCCCCTTGTGGCAAGACCCCAATGATGGCCGAGGGCCTATCCAAGGCCTATGGATCCCTGGAAATCTTCACCGATGTGTCGCTGGCTATCGACCGGGGTTCAAAGGTAGTAATCCTGGGCCTTAACGGCGCGGGTAAGACCACCTTGCTGCGTATGCTTGCCGGAGTTTCGGAGCCAGATACCGGAACGATCATCCCGGGACACGGTTTAAAGATCGGTTACTTCGCACAGGAGCACGACACCCTGGATCCAGACGCGACGGTGCTTGAAAATATGCGTCGCAACGCCCCGGATCACCTCGGTGATGCCGACGTGCGTTCGATTCTTGGTTCCTTCATGTTTGTTGGCGATGACGTCTCGAAGCCAGCCGGAGTACTCTCCGGTGGTGAGAAGACCCGTCTGGCCTTGGCCACCATCGTGGCTTCCAGCGCTAACGTGCTGTTACTCGATGAGCCTACTAACAACCTTGACCCGGCCTCGCGCGCCGAGGTACTTGGTGCGCTATCCAGCTTCCCAGGCGCCGTAGTGATGGTCAGCCACGATGAGGGCGCCGTGATGGCACTGAAGCCCGAGCGTGTGGTCATCCTGCCTGATGGCGACGAGGACCTGTTCAACGAGGGCTATCTGGAATTGGTCTCACTGACCTAAGCCAGTACAGCTTAAAAGCCGCGGGTCACCATTCTCTAAGGATGGTGACCCGCGGCTTTTGTGTTGCCCTGATGCTAAAGGACAAGCCCACGACCGGTGGTCGTGGGCTTGTCGCCTTACTGGGGTTTGTCGCCGTCCTTCGGCGGATCTTCATCAAGCATGAGATCCTCATAGGCCTCATCGGTCAGCGACCCGTCGCGACGGAACTTCTTTTCTTCCTTCGCACGTAGCTTGCGGACCCGGTGAATTGGTTCTTCAAAGCCCAACGCCTGCGCCTCGGCGAGCTCGGCAGCGTCTTCGGCATTGATCTTGCGTTGTTGCTTCGCCGCGTACCAGAAGCCGACGAAGGATAAGATCCCAAAGAAGTACCACTGGAACTCATAGGAAAGGTGCGGACCTTCATCGGTGTCCGGTGCATCCAAGGGCTGTGGTGCTGTGGCCGGAGCCGGATCTTCCTCATACATGATGCCGTAGGCACCTTCGGAGATCGGGTAGGGGAGTTGCGCGGCGTAGGCGGGCAGATGAATGGATGCGAGCTGGCCATCGGGGGCCCCACGATCCAGTTTGATCTCGCCGGCCTTCAAACGTGCGTTCACGGTGACCGTTCCGGCAGGAGCAGCGGGAACCGTATCGGGGCGACCGCCTTCGGAATTGCCGATAGGTAGGAAGCCACGGTCGATAATTACCGTAGTGCCGGTTTCGGTGCGGAACGGAACCAGCACCTCATAACCCGGGCGGGAGGCCTTAATCCGGTTGCGCACGATACGCGTGTCATCGCTGAGGTACTGACCGGTGAGCTCAACAGTCATCCAGGTGTCTTCTTCAGGCAATGAATTAAACTTGTCCAGCGCCTGATCACCGGAAACAGGTGTGGCGTCGTAGTTGTTGTTCACGTGGGAAATGCTGGTGAGCACTTCGGTGCGACGGTCAGACTGCCATTTACCTAGCCCCGCACAGGCTGCAGCAAAAATGACGACGAGTAGCAACCAGCCAACCCAGCGGGTGCTGGCCAAAAAACGGTACATTTACTGAGTAGCTCCTTCGCCCATGGGCAGGGTTTCCTTATAGAGCAAACGCTCCTTCAGATAGGTTTCTAACCACTCGCGGTGCTCAGTACAGGCCAACCAGATCTTTCGGCGCTCGGGAGTATGAATCTTTGGGTTATTCCATAAAATCTGAAAAGCTGCCGGCGCCCGGCATCCCTTACGCGAGCATTGAACTTCGGTAGGCGCAGAACTCGCGCCTGCTAATGAACCGAGAAGATCCATTTATGCCTCCTTAGACGTATCGGACGGGGGAGCAGTATCGGTCAGTGTGCCCTCGATGATCACGATCTCTGGTTCGTCCACCACAGTTGGCCGGACCGTATTTTCGATCTGTTCCGGCTCCTTGCCACTATAAAATTCTGCGGGAGGTTCGCGCCTAGTCAGGTCTGCTCCGCCATTGGCGATGACTACGGCAATATAGGGCAGGATCACTGCTCCGGCGAGCAGTACCCACCGTACCCACCCTTCAAAGAAGAACGCCAAGATGAAGCACAGCATACGCACGGTCATGGAAATCGTGTATTTGCGTATGCGCAGGTCACGCTCCGAGGTGTGTGACTCGCGCGCTTCGGTAATACGGTGAACCGGCTGGTCCTTCGGACCATGGTTCGCATGCTGGTGTGACATAGCTTTCGAACTTCGCTCAACGGGGCTATTTCTGCCTTCATTCTCTCACTTGTGCCTGTGAGAACCGAATTTCTACGTGCCGTCGAAGCTGTAATACTGCGGGGTAACTAATAGGATTGTTTTCAGACTAGCTACTGACCTAAGCAAAGTGTCTGTTTTGGTGCCCCGTAACCGATGGTGTGCGCCGACGGCATGGATGGAGAATTACATTGAGCACGGAAACCACCAACGGCCGCAGCGTACTGGTGACCGGCGGAAACCGCGGAATTGGCCTAGCCATCGCGCGATCCTTCGAAGCCAACGGTGACAAGGTTGCCATCACCTACCGCAGTGGCGAGGTTCCCGAAGGACTGCTCGGCGTGAAGGCCGATGTGACCGACAGCGAATCAATCGATGCAGCATTCAAAGAGGTCGAAGCGGCCCACGGACCGGTTGAAGTGCTCATCGCCAACGCCGGTGTAACCAAAGACACGCTGCTGCTGCGCATGAGTGAAGATGACTTCACCTCGGTGATCGACACCAACCTCACCGGCGCCTTCCGCGTGATTAAACGAGCCAGCAAGGGCATGCTTCGCCTCAAGCGTGGCCGTGTGGTGCTGATCTCTTCGGTGGTTGGACTCTACGGTTCACCGGGCCAGATCAATTACGCTGCGTCCAAGGCCGGTCTTGTGGGCATTGCCCGCTCACTGACCCGCGAACTTGGATCACGTAATATCACCGCGAACGTGGTGGCCCCAGGCTTTATCAACACCGAAATGACCGCGGTACTTCCAGAAGAAACTCAGAAGTCCTACCTCGCGTCCATTCCGGCCAACCGCTTTGCCGAGCCAGAAGAGGTCGCTAACGTGGTGCGCTGGGTTGCTAGCGATGAAGCGGCCTACATCTCCGGGGCGGTTATCCCGGTTGATGGCGGCCTTGGCATGGGCCACTAAAACTACCCCCAATTTTTGATATACCTAAGGAGTAAAAAGTTGAGCGAATACAAGGGTGCAATAGTCACCGGCTCGTCGCGCGGAATCGGCGCGGTCACCGCACAGGAACTGGCAGCAGAGGGCCTCGGAGTGGTCATCAACTACCGCGCCAAGGCACCACGTGCGAACAAGATTGTGGCAGCTATTGAAGACAAGGGCGGCAAGGCCGTTGCTGTAGGCGCCGACCTGACCACCACCGAGGGTCCACAGGCTCTCATTGACGCAGCCGTGGAGAATTTCGGCACACTAGACGTACTGGTGCTCAACGCCTCCGGCGGCATGGAAACCTCGATGGGGGAGAACTACGCGCTGCGCTTGAACCGCGACGCTCAGGTAGCAATGCTCGAAGCCGCGCTGCCAGCGATGAGCGAGGGCGGCCGTGTCGTCTTCGTGACCAGCCACCAGGCGCACTTCATCAAACAGGTTTCCACCATGGAAGCCTACGACCAGGTTGCGCAGTCCAAGCGCGCCGGTGAAGATGCCTTACGCGAATTCATTCCAAGGCTCGCAGAGAAGAATATCAACTTTGTTGTCGTCTCCGGTGACATGATCGAGGGCACCATCACCGCAACGCTGCTCAACCGCATGGAGCCAGGCGCTATTGACGCGCGTCGCGAAGCGGCCGGCAAGCTGTACTCGGTTGAAGAATTTGGTGCCGAAGTTGCCAAGATGGTCTTCGCTGACGTTGAAACCGGACACACCGAACTTGTTGGTGGGGCCGGAGACTTCCTGAAGCAGGCCGAGCAGTAAGAACCTGCTCGCCAAGTAGTTTTTTGAGGCCTGTCGTTCGCTCCCGCACCGGTGGTGAACGACAGGCCTTTATGCTGCACCGTAAGCGCCGTTTAATGCTGCGTTCGGCTCCAGCGGTAAGGCGTAGTGGTGGAGACCTTCAGTAGGCCGTAGCGCTCCAAAATGGGTCTGGAATATTCGGTGGAGTCACTATGGATCAGTGTTTTGCCCAGTTCTAGGGCGGCCCGTGCCCTCGCAGCGGTCAGCGCCCGATAAATGCCTTGCCCACGATAGGCCGCAACGGTTGCGCCACCCCAGATTCCTGCAAAATCCGTGTCAGGAACCGGTTCGAGTCGACCGGCACTAAGTATTGTTCCCGTGCTGTCCTCGGCCACCCACAGTTGCATTCCATCCGCGGTGGCCAGGCGACGAAGAATCGCCTCGGCATGACGGGTTGATACCGCTTCTCCGAAGGTTTGGTCCTGCATGGCGGTCATCGCGCGAACATCATCTTCGGAGAAGATCTGACGTAGCGTGACACCAGCCGGTAGCGGCGTTTCGGTACTCAGATCGGCGGCTCGCCCGACCATGATTGACTCGCTAGCGTCCGCTACGAAACCGTGTGCGAGTAACTGCTCGTGCAGTCCCGGCGCGTGATCATGGCCCCGGCTCTTCCATTCGACGTCGCTGATTTCTGGCTGCTCCAGGTAGTAAGCGAGCGCTTCGCCGACCAGGGCTGCCAGATTGGTGTCGCTGGTATGCGCAATGTGCGGGTAGGTGATAAACCCTTGACCGCCCGTAAAATTGATCAGACGTAGGGCACCTAGCCGCTGAACCTTTACGGCGCTGGGAGTCTCCGCATCGGTACGCAATTGCTCATCGTAAATGTTTAGATATTCTGCGGCTAGAAGTGACTGCACTAAAACCTCCTGCAGGATTGAAGAACAAAAGGCGCCTTTTGAAAGATTCAAAAGGCGCCTTGAAATTTTGAGTTATGGCTTCTCGCCGCACACTACCTTGTGCCATGGCTGGTAGGTCCAGCTCTTAACATCTGGCGGAAGGGTTTTGGAGCCATCAATCGTGCTGCGGTTACGCGTGATGTCGATGCTAAAGCCCTTCTGTCCACCACTTTCCGAAACACACTTATCGGCTGGGTTATACCGGGTCTCAGGATTAGTCATGTTGTACTTGCCTGAGCTCTTCTGGCTAACCTTCCAGTACTTCGTGCTCCACAAGCGCGTGTGTACACGATCGCCGCTGACCCACGCCTGAATCATCACGCCGTAGGGGGTGTTGTTCTTCCACACCATGTCGACTTGGCCCTCCCAGAGGGTGGCTTCGCGACCTGCTGGGTAGCGTTCAAACCAACGAGAGTGTGGCTTATGCGTGACGTCGTCATATCCGGCGAGGAAGCCGACGTTGTATAGCTGGGTGGAAATCTGAGAGAGTCCGCCGCCAACTGCTTCGGTGCTAAAGCCGCTTTCGACCACACCGGAACTGAAGTAGCCGTTAGCCACGGTAATCGGGCCTAGGGTCTGCAGGAGGGAGAAATTCTCCCCTGGCTTGATCACGGTCCCGCTGATGCGATCTGATCCGGCATGCAGGTTCTTGGTGCGTACCTTATCGTAGGTTGGATACGGGGTCGAGAATTCAACGATCTCTTCCTTGATACCCAGCTTCTTAGCATCCGCGGTGGTGAAGTCAGCCTCGGAGGTCTTGAGAACAACCTTTGCGGTGCGCTCTTTAGTTTCGGTGGCTGCTAAGACTTTTGCACCCAATCCCTTAGTCTCCAAGGCCAGACCCGTGGTCGACTTGGTGATGGTTGGCTTGCCGCCGGATAGGGTAATACGTGCGTTCTTTGCGGTGCTACTGAACTCGGAATTCGTCGTAGCTGCTTTAAAGAGTTTTTTATCATCCAAGGTGATCGCTGGTGCGCCATCCTTGGGAGTGTAACTTGCAGCCTCCGCGATGGCCGCAGCCGAAATATCGACCTTCTTCTTATCCGAAGTTAAGCTGACTTTGTCCTTCAACAGGGCTTTGACCTTGTCGTCGTAGAAAGACTGCAAGGTATCTTCGGAAATTTCAGGCTTGGCAATTTCGCTAGGCAATTCGATCGCCGGTGCGCCTATCCGCCAGTCGCTGGTGAGGACCTTAGCAGCCTCATCTTGTTTCAGGCTCACCCCATCTACGGGCTTGACCAGTTTCGCTTTGCCCTCAGCAAAGGTGATATCGCCTTCGGTGACCTTTGAGTCAGCCTTTTTTGCTAGCGCCGCAAGCTGAGAATTCAGCTTGTCTTGATCTACGTCGATGCTTGCGGTCGCAGTGTACTTACCGGTCAAACGGTCGATGAGTTCTACCGGGTTTGCCTCGTAGCCGGTCAGATCAGCGACGGTGTCGTCAACGTTGAGTGACAGCCCGGCTTTGACGGGATCCATCTTATAGCTCTGAGAATTGATCTGCACTTCGAAAGGCTTTGCAGCTAGCGGAACAACTGACTTGTTCAGTGCCGCTCGGGCATCATCCTGGCTCATTGATCCAATGTTCACCCCAGCGATGCTGGCGTTCGCTGGAACTTGGGCACTAATGAGTGCGGCGCCACCGAAATAGAGTGCTGCTGCCGCCACCACGCAGGAACCAGTGATGATCCAAGGCTTGGCCTTGTTTCGGCCTTGGTCCTTGGGCCGGTTGCTTGGCGATGGCGAGGAGGAACTGTCCGGGGAGGGGGTCTGCACTTGTCTGTTAGCTCTTTCGAAAAGCGGTTGGGGCCGGGCACGAGACGCGAATTTTTACTTCGCCGCGCATCGGTGCACCAAAAGAAATACTAACTGTTGGAACAACCGATACATGGCGTTGTGGGGGTAAACACCAAAATTGTTATCTACTTGTTGGATTTCACGCGTCAAAGTCGTCTAAAACTAGGTCAGCGATCACATCTAGGCGACTAAAATCAATGCGCGCACCGGCTTGTTCGCGCAAGGCTGGTTTCGCATTAAACGCTACACCCAGTCCGGCAGCGGTGACCATGTCCAGGTCGTTGGCGCCATCGCCGGCGGCAATAGTTGCTGACATGCTGATTCCGTGTTCGGCAGCCCAAGCGCGCAGCATTTTTTCTTTCATCGCACGGTCAACGATTTGTCCGTGAACTGTGCCATCAAGCAATCCGTCGGTAATTCCCAGCGTATTTGCCAACGCGTGATCCAATTTCAGCTCTTGAGCCAGGGGATCAAGGATCTGCTGGAATCCGCCGGAAACGACACCCACTATGTGACCAGCCGCGTGCATCCGCTGAACTAATTCGCGTGCTCCGTCGGAGTAAATGACTCGTGAAATAACCTCGGGTAGGACCGACTCCGGTAGACCTTTGAGCGTTGCCACGCGTTGGATTAAGGACTGGGCGAAGTCCAATTCACCGCGCATCGCCGCCTCGGTCACGGCCGCTACCTCTTGTTCGCGTCCGGCGTGGGCCGCGAGAAGCTCGATGACTTCCTGTTTGATCAGTGTTGAATCTACGTCCATCAAGAGCAAGATGCGCTTGGCATCGGTCAGCGCGCTGTCCAGAACCGTAACGCACGCTTCGTCGGCGGAAAAAAATCCTGAGTCAACCAAAGTGTCAAAGCTAGCTAGAGCTTCGGTGCGCAAGTCTAAGGCGTCAATGTTTTCGATCCTGGTCTTGGCGACCCAGCGTGTAGCCGACTCGTGCACGCTAAAAATTGCCTCGGCAGCGGCTGGGAGTCGATTAACCAGCTGTGCAAGGAGTTCATCAAAACGATCACGGGGGAGTGCTGGGCGGGATACGAGGGTCAAAGTTGAAGCCATGAACCTATTTTCGGTGGTGCGAGCGAGTACGACCAAACATGACGTCGAAGTAAACGAGGTGAGATAAAACATCAACCCACTTGTACAAGTTAGTTGTAGAATATTTAGATGACCTCATCACCACCAGATGCCAAGCTTGCAGATGACCTACTTGACGCCATTTATCCGTTATTCGGAATGCTCAATAAGGTTCGAAGTATTTCCGCCGGGAAGCTTGGCATTCTGAGTTTGGCTGAGGAACAAGGCAAAATTACGGCGGCCGCCATGAAAGACAAGCTCGGGGTAAGCCAACAAGCGATCTCCTTGGCTGCTAAGGAGCTGGTTGAAATGGAACTTCTGGTGCGTACCAAAGATCCGGGCGACCTGCGCCGTACGTGGTTCGCGTTGACCGACTCCGGGGCCCAAAAACTTCACGCCGAACGCCAACTGGCACGGGCGGTACTCGCTGACGTGATCAACAAAAATCTCGCTCCAAAACAGCAAGAATCGATCCGCCACGCAATCGACGCACTGACTCATATTTCACGCGGTGGGCATGAATCGAACTAATTCCAATCTTGTCCCCACATTAATTTTTGCGGCGTTATCCACCGCGATTGTCAGTTCCTTGGGGATGCTCTTAGTTCCGTCTATCGCAGCGACCTACCAAATTTCGGTCAGTGCAGCTCAATGGATGTTGACGGTAAACCTCCTAGCCGGTGCGGTGGCTACCCCGGTGATGGGTAGGCTCAGCGATGGACCGCACAAGAAAAAGCTCCTGCTATATTCGCTGGTGATCATTCTGCTTGGCTCCATCCTCGCGGCGCTGGCCCCTACCTTCGGGATATTCCTCATAGGACGTGCCATGCAGGGGCTGACCTATGGCATCGTGCCGGTGACTATCGCCTTAGCTAGGCGTTACTCGGATCCCAAGACCGTGCACCATGCGATTTCTTCGTTATCCGTCACCGTTGCCACCGGTATCGGCATCGGTTATCCACTGACCGGGGTCATCGCCGGGATGTTTAGCTTTCAGTGGGCCTTCTGGTTTGCCGCGGTTTTTGTATTCATCGTGATCTTTGTGGTGCTTCGGATCGTGCCCGACGGACCTGATGAGAATGTGCCCCGCACAAAATTCGACTTTGCCGGTGCGTTGCTCTTGGCCGCGGGCCTTGGCTTGCTCTTACTGGGGATCAGTGAAGGCTCACACTGGGGCTGGATTTCTGCTCGTACCGTCCTGGTACTTGGAGTAGCAATCATCTTGCTGTTCATCTGGGTGAAAACCGAGTTGCGGATAGCTCACCCGCTAATAAACCTGCGCACACTACGCCAAGGCGAAGTGCTGCTAGCTAACTTCGCCGCCATCGGTCTCGGTGCAGCCCTGTACATCGGCATGTCCGTGGCCAGTCTTGTCGCTCAAGCACCGGCAACCACTAACTTCGGGCTTGCACTACCGATCTTGTGGGCCGGATTTGTCATCATGCCACTATCGGTAGGCAGTTTGGTCGCTAACCGTCTGGTGCACCGGCTCGGGCACCGCGTGGGCTACCCCGCATTGTTACCCATCGGCGCGACACTCTTCGCAGCGGCCGCCACGTTCCTCTGGCTAGCGCACGGCGCACTGTGGGAACTGCTGCTGGGAATGTTGGTCTTTGGTCTAGGCATGGGTGCCAGCTACGCGGCCATGCCAGCACTTATCGCGCGGAGCGTCGCGGCCGAACAATTGGGTAGCTCGGTAAGTTTCAACCAGGTGCTGCGCACCGTGGGTAGTTCCTTCGGTACTGCGGTCTCCGCCGCGATCATCGCCATGCACGCAGATTCTTCCGGTGCCACCACAGGTCAGGGCGTCACATTGTCCTTCGCGGTGAGCGCCATTGGCTGCATTTTGCTCGGTCTGGCGCTGACTGTTCATTTCTTTTATCGCAAACAAAAGAGCAACGAGTCTTAATCCACATCGGCAATGGTGTTTTCAATTAGTGAATCAGGCAACGAAAGTCTAGGCTTAAAAACCATGAGCGAAGTGCTAACTTTCAACGATGTCAGCGT
The DNA here is from genome assembly GCF_002332285.1 of Glutamicibacter sp. BW77. Classification (NCBI taxonomy): domain Bacteria; kingdom Bacillati; phylum Actinomycetota; class Actinomycetes; order Micrococcales; family Micrococcaceae; genus Glutamicibacter; species Glutamicibacter sp. BW77. Next base: position 18,722 of record NZ_NRGT01000001.1, read on the forward strand.
GGTGCGCGGGCGTAAAGACCTGCTCAAGGACGTGTCCTGGGAAGTCAAAGAAGGCCAGCGGTGGATCGTGCTGGGCCCGAATGGCGCCGGCAAATCAACCCTGATGAACATTGCAGCCACCCGTCTGCACCCCACCCGCGGTACCGCGGGCATTCTGGGAGAAACCATGGGTAAGGTCGACGTTTTCGAACTGCGACCGTTGATCGGCCTAAGCTCCTCACTGGTCGCCAACGCTATCCCGGCCAATGAAACCGCACTAAATGTGGTTCTCACCGCCGCGTACGGCATGACCGGACGCTGGCGTGAGAAGTACGAGAAACTCGACGAACGCCGTGCGTTCTCGATGCTCCACCAGTGGGGCATGTCCACCTTCATGAACCAGCCTTTTGGCAAGCTCTCCGAAGGTGAGCGCAAGCGTGTGCTGATTGCTCGCGCGTTGATGACCGACCCGGAACTGCTGATTCTTGACGAGCCAGCTGCCGGGCTGGACCTGGCAGGACGCGAAGAGCTCGTTGCTCAGCTGACTGAACTTGCGGCGAATGAAGAAGCTCCGGCTTTGGTCTTGGTCACCCACCACCTGGAAGAAATTCCACCGGGCTTCACCCATATATTGATGCTTAACGCAGGTGAAGTAGTCGCCGCCGGCGAGATCGCTTCCACCTTGACCGAAGAAAATCTCAAAGCAACCTACGGGATGGATTTGAGCGTGCGCGAAGTGGACGGTCGTTATAGCGCCGTCGCGCGCCGAGTGAACTAGGGGCAACACCACACCGTGATCGATTTTTGGCGTGAAGCGTTAATCCTGTTTGGCGGCCTGTGGGCCGGAACCATCAACACCGTGGTGGGTTCCGGCACCCTGGTGACTTTCCCCATCTTGGTGGCCTTAGGTTTTGCGCCGGTTAACGCGGTGGTATCCAACGCAATGGGTCTGATTGCCGGTGGATTCTCCGGCGCCTGGGGCTACCGTCGGGAAGCTGCCAGCGTCAAAAAAACCTTGTTAAAACTTGTACCGGTCTCCCTGGTCGGGGGACTGATCGGTTCACTGTTACTGTTGAACCTGCCCGAATCGGTGTTCGGCGTGGTGGCTCCGGTCTTGCTGGTCTGCGCGCTGGTGCTGGTGATCTTCCAACCCAAACTCTCCGCATGGGCTAAGACCCGGCAGGCGCAGCGCGGGGGAAATGATCCCGACGATGCCGACCGGGCCAAGATCCCCACTATCCTTTACGTGCTGGTCTTTGTTATCGGCGTGTACGGTGGCTACTTCACCGCCGCCCAGGGTGTCTTGCTTATGGCTGTCTTCGGGGTATTCCTGCAGGCTTCCTTGCAACAGTCCAATGCGATCAAGGTCATTCTTTCGCTGATGGTCAACATCGTGGCAGCCGCCATGTACCTGCTGATCGCCCCGGAACGCATTCACTGGATTGTGGTGCTGCTCATCGCCGTGGGTTCGTTGATCGGTGGATTTATTGGTGCCAAGGTAGGGCGCAAACTTTCTCCCGGCTGGCTTCGAGTCATCATCGTTATTCTTGGCGGTATCGCGCTAGTGAATATGGTGTACAAGTTGGTCGCTGGTGCCTGAGATCGTTAATCCCGAACGCATTTTGCATATTGCAGACCTGCAAGATGCGCGCCTCGACGAGTACCTACGACTCTCCGAAGCGCACCTAAGGATGCGCAGTGACGTGGAAAACGGTCTGTATATTGCCGAGAGCACCACGGTGGTTTCCCGCGCAATCAATGCCGGGCACGTTCCACGCAGCTTCTTGCTAGCGGAAAAGCATCTGGATCAGCTGGCGCAAGAATTTGCGCGTTTCCCGGACGTCCCAATTTTTGTCGGTAGTGATGAGCAACTTCAAGACCTGGTAGGTTTCCACCTGCACCGCGGGGCGATGGCCTCGATGAACCGTCCCGAACCGCTGAATTTGAGTGAAGTGCTTGAGCGGAGCTCGCGGATCGCTATCCTCGAAGACATCGCCGATCATACAAACTTAGGCGCGATTATGCGTTCGGCCTCAGGATTGGGCGTGGACGCGGTACTGATTACCCCCAAGTGTGTGGACCCCTGGTATCGCCGAAGCGCACGCGTCTCAATGGGCACCGTCTTTGACCTTCCCTGGGTCAGGCTCACCTCATGGCCCCAGGACATCAACATTCTTAAGGCTCATGGCTACACGATGCTGGCCATGGAGCTCACCGAGGACGCAGTGTCCTTGGCCGAGGTTGAAATGACTGAGGGTAAAAAGTTCGCGATGATCCTGGGCAACGAAGGCAGGGGAGTGACCGAAGAAACCCTGAGCCTGGTGGACCAGGCGGTGATGATCCCGATGCACCGCGAGGTGTCCTCACTCAATGTTGGGGCGGCTAGCGCCATCGCCTTCTGGGAACTGTGCTCTTCGACACCTAAATGAGTTTCACGCAGCATGCTTGCATGAGATAGGATGGAATGTCTGTGTGTCGGCCTTAGGGTCGAAGGCGCAGTAAAATTTCCGAGCAAGTGGTTGCTGGCAAAATCCAGTGGCCTATCAACATAAAGGTGTATAGCTATGAAGGCTGATATTCATCCAAAGTACGGTCCAGTTGTCTTCAACGACCTGGCATCCGGCGAGCAGTTCCTGACCCGTTCGACCCGTTCGTCGGACAAGACCGTTGAGTGGGCAGATGGCAACACCTACCCAGTGATCGACGTCGAAATCTCGGCTGCATCGCACCCGTTCTACACCGGTAAGCAGCGCATCATGGACACCGCTGGCCGTGTCGAGCGCTTCAACGCCCGCTTCAAGGGCTTCGGCGGCAAGAAGTAATTCTTCGCCCCTCGCAAGCTTTTTACGGCACGATTCCAGTTCAACTGGAATCGTGCCGTTTGCGTTTAAGCACAGGTGACAAGACGATAGAATCGACTTATGATGCATCATGGCGAATACAAGGTGGTCGGCGGCAAATTAGTCGTCGTTGATCTCGATAGTGACAACGGGGTGATCGTTAACGCTTCACTTAACGGCGACTTTTTCCTCGAACCGGATGAGGCACTCGAAGACCTCAACGCGGCATTGAACGGTCTGCCTACCGGCGCTAGCCATGGCACCATCCGCGACGCGGTCAACAACAATTTGCGCGAAGGCGCGGTGATGTTCGGTTTTGATGCCGACGCAGTGGCGCGCGCGGTCCGCCGAAGCCTGGGTCACGCCACCAAATGGGAAGATCACCAGTGGGAAATTCTCGGCCCAGAAATCATTCCCGTAGCCGAACAGGTAGCCCTCGACGAGGTGCTCACCCGGCAAATCGGAACCGGTGAGCGAAAGCCTACGATCCGTTTTTGGGACTGGGACGAATCCGCGGTCGTTATCGGCTCCTTCCAATCCTTAAAAAACGAAGTGGACATGGAACAAGCCACACACCACGGCATTAAAGTGGTGCGCCGCATTTCAGGTGGCGGGGCAATGTTCATGGAAGCCGGAAACTGCATTACCTATTCCCTGTACGCCCCAGATTCCTTGGTGGACGGAATGAGCTTTGCCGATTCCTACCCATTCCTTGACGCGTGGGTCATGCAGGCGCTGAAATCACTGGGCATTAATGCCTATTACAAGCCACTGAACGATATCGCCACGCCGAGTGGAAAGATCGGGGGAGCGGCGCAGAAACGTCTGGCTAAGGGCGCCCTGTTGCACCACGTCACCATGAGCTACGACATCGATGCACAGAAGATGGTGCAGGTGTTGCGTATTGGGCGCGAGAAAATCTCGGATAAAGGCATTACCTCGGCCGTTAAGCGAGTGGATCCGCTGAAATCACAGACCAGCGAAGATCGAGCGCAAATCATTTCCACCATGATGGATACCTTTGCAGCTCGTACCAACGCCACCGTTGTTGAGTTAGATGACATAACGCGAAAAGCCGCCCAAGACCTGGCTCAAACTAAGTTTGATACCGAGGCCTGGACGGCTCGCGTTCCGTAAACTACTGGCTAGCGCGGCTGTGCTGCTGCGCGTTGAGGCTTCGTTCAAGCTCTGCGCGCTGTTCGATGAGAATGCGTAGCAGTGCTGCCGGAGCCCCCTGGTGATGTTCCAGCCAGACGTTTCCGGCCTGCAAGGTTGGATTTTCTTCCGGTTCGCCGGTGAGATCCTGCGAACCCGGGTAAAGGCCCTCGATGACGCGAGTGGCAAATTCCATGCTCATCGTTTCAAAGACCGGCAGGATTGCAGCCCAGTAACGCGACTGGAAACCAGCTAGCAGGCTAGCCGAGCCCATCGCAAAACCGTCGGCGATAGCGGAAAGTGCATCGTTTGATAATGGACCGTGTTCATCGTGGCCCATCAACACGGTATCAAAAGCAGCTTCTTTCACGTCCGTATCCGGACGGGCAGCCAACGCGGTGCGGACCGCGTTTTGTGCCACGCTCGTAGGATTGCGCTTCGCAGCCTGATGCATCCGCGCTTCGGCCTGCGCGTCCAAGCCGCCCGCGACCGCCAAAGCAATGTAGCTTGCCCAGCGAAGTTGTTCGTCAACTGTGACCCGGTAAGGATTCTCTTCCTCGGCAAGGAAGGAATCAATCACCTCGCGCGCCACACCGGAGCGCGCCAAGCGAGCTAGCGTGCGCGCGGTAGTGGTCTGCTGGTCGCTACCAGCTTCGAAATTCGCCAGCCAGCCGGTGAGAACTTCGGCAGCACGTTCGCGGATCGAGACTCGCAGTTCCGGGGCAACATATTTCGAGATTGAAGTGACCAGCTGATCAAGCAGCATCGCAAAGACACCGGAATCGGTCACCGTGTGCGCATGTTCCAAAATGGCGTTGACATAGGTCTGAGAAGCTAGCTTTGACTGACGTACGCCGTCCCATAAGGAGGCCCAACTGGTGGCGCGTGGCAAAGATTCCTGCAACGATCCAAGATTTCCCAGCAAGGTTTTCAGTGAATTTTCATCAAACTCAATGAGCGCGTAGGTTTCATCGCCCACGTTGGGCAAGATCAGATCGGGTAGCGGCTGACCGACGAGGAAATCTAGTGCGACGCTATCTCCGGAAAGTTCAACACGCTGTGTTGCGGTGCGCGTGAGCACGCCATCGGTCAGCGTGTAGGCGCCGACGGTGAGCACATGGGGTCGCACAATTGCTTGGCCACTAATCGGATCTATGCCGTGCTGTTCAAGATTCGCAGCGGTCAGGATCCCGGCGTCATCCACGGTGTAGTTCACCGCGAGTTTGGGCACGCCACTAGTCTTCAGCCAGGCATCGGCCCAGCTGCGCATATCGCGTCCGCTGGCTTTTTCTAGTGCCTGCAGGAAGTCTTCCAAGGAGGTGTTGGCGTATTCGTGTTGACGGAAGTACGCACGAGCCGCGTCGCGGAAGGCTTCTGCCCCGACAAAGGCGGCCAACTGCTTGAGCACGCTAGCGCCCTTGGCGTAGGTGATGCCATCGAAGTTCTGGTCTGCAGCCAGCAGATCTGGAATATCGGCCACGATCGGGTGGGTGGTTGGCATCTGATCTGCCACGTAGGCCCACGCCTTACGACGCGCGGCAAAGGTGGTCCATGCGGTGGTGAATTCTGTGGCTTCATCGTTAGCAAGCGTTCCGATATAGTCCGCAAAGGATTCCTTCAACCACAGATCGTCCCACCAGGCCATGGTCACCAGGTCGCCAAACCACATGTGCGCCATTTCGTGCATGAGCGTATTAGCACGCTGCTCATACTGGGCTTCGGTGGCCTGGGAGGTAAATACATAACGTTCGGTGAAGGTGACGAGGCCAGGATTTTCCATGGCACCGAGGTTATATTCCGGAACAAACGCCGAGTCGTATTTGCCCCATGGGTAGGGGTAGTCAAAGAGCTCGTGGAAATAGTCCAGGCCTTGGCTGGTGAGCTTGAGAATTTCTTCGCCGTCAAAGTGTTCGGCCAACGAGGCGCGGCAGGTGGCTGCCATTTCAATGTCTAGCGATTCGCCATCTGCAAGCTTTTGCACGTGGGTACCGCGCACCACATGGTATGGGCCGGCAAGGACCGCGGTGATATAGGTGGAGATCGGGCCGGTTGGTGCGCAGGCGACGGTTTTGGTGCCGTCACCATGATTCATCTCGTCGATGATCTGCTGGTTGCTGGCCAGATGCCAGTCTTCCGGGCCAGTCAAGGTGAATTGGTAGCTGGTTTTGAGATCCGGCTGTTCAAAGCAGGCAAAAACACGGCGTGCTTCCGAGGGCTCAAACTGTGTGTAGAGGTAGGTCTGGCCGTCTTGTGGGTCCACGAAGCGGTGCAGTCCCTCGCCGGAACGTGAGTAGCTGGAGCGTCCGGTAATGCGCACGGTGTTTGCCGCGTCCGTGCGCAAACCATCGAGGTAGATGCGGGCGTCGAGTACCGCGTCCGCGACGGAGATTTCGGCTCCATTAACCACGATGCTTTCAATCGACTCATGAATGTAGTCAATGAAGGTTTGCGGTGACTTTGAAGAGAAATTCAGTGTTGTGATCGCGGTGTAGGAAGTTTCCTGCGCTTGGGTGGCGTTGCTCAGATCAAGCTCTACGGCTGCATAGTGCCAGCTGATGTTCGCGGCACGCCAAGCGGCCTCATCGCGTCGAAGGTTCTCATTGGGTGCATAGCGTTCTAATGTGTCCACCCTTACAGCTTAGCTGTGAAATGAATGTTTGATAATGCTGAGCTAGACGAAAATTAATTTACCCGGCCGCGCATTACGGCGAGTAGCTGGCGGATTCCTTGGAAATGATCTGCGAGTAACAGGCGCGCGGCATCGATGTCTTTGGCGCGCACCGCATCAAAAATTGCGCGGTGTGCCGCCGCGGTTTCAACCAGTGCTTTAATGCATTATTCAGGCTTGCGAAAAGCCTGGCGATACTCCATCGGGGAGACACCTTTGAGAGCACGGAATCGTTGGCGGAAAGTCACAGGCGTTCCAAAACCCACAGCCGCCGAGACCTCAGCAATGGATCCGTGACTTTCCTCAAGGAGCTTGCACGCTTCATCAATACGCCAGCTCATCGCCCATTGGTGTGGTGTACTGCCCGTTTCGGCCAGGAAGCGGCGGAGAAAGGTTCGCTCCGACATACACGCCTCACCGGCAAAATCGCTAAGCGTAAGAGTTCTTGTCGGGTCTTTCATCATTAGAGTGCGAACTGTCGTCATCGCTTGACCATCACCGTGCTTCACCGCAACCGGTGTCGTGAGAAATTGTGCCTGACCACCCGTACGATGTGGGGCCATCACCATGGAGCGAGCGATAGTAGAGGCAACCGACGATCCGCAGAACTGACCTATCAGGTGAATGCTTAAATCGATTCCGGCCGCCACACCAGCGGAAGTCCAGACTCTGCTTTCCCCAACAAATAACACTGCGGGGTCGACATTGATTTCTAGGAAGCGACTCGCTAGCTCATCGGTTAAGGCCCAATGAGTGGTAGCGGTAAGACCATCCAATAATCCGGTCTGGGCCAATACAAAAGCGCCCGAACAAAGTGAGGCCACCACTGCTCCGCGTTGATGAGCTTCACGTATCGTTTCCAGATACTGATTGGGTGGTGTGGCTGTGAAGTCTCCAAGCCCGGGGATCAAGACCAGATCTGCATTTTGGGCCCATTCCAGAGTCTCATCAGCCATAGCCTGCGACGAGTCGGTCAGTTCTACCATCCCTTTGTTTATCGCACACCGGCGGAGATCGACGTTCAAGTCAGGCGACGATAAACGCTTTGCCGCCCAGGTCTCGGTCACAATTGAGACATCGAAGAGTCGAGTTCGGGGTCTGAGGAAGATCGGTACGGAAATTCACGCTAACGACATCCCGGTGTCGATCCTGGCGTGGATAGGGCTCGCGAAAAAGCGAAATGCCCGACGCAAAGCTTTCGCAGTGTGGGGCAACGGATGAGAGCCGCACGTCATCTTTCGGTGGTGGCAGGAAGAGGTCACGGAGTGATTGTGCCGGTTTTCTTGCGTTGGTCGCGTTCAACGGCCCGGTAGATGGTGGATCGGCTGATGGAGAATAGTTCTGCCATTTCGGTCATGGTGTGTTTGCCGGCATCGTGCAGTTCGAGGAGGTGTGTTTCTTGTTTCACGGTGAGTTTTGGCTGTTTTCCCCGGAGTCGGCCGTTGGCCTTGGCAACCTTCATTCCTTCGCGGGTGCGCATGCTGATGAGGTCGGCTTCGAACTCAGCGATCATCGCCAGGACGTTGAACAGCAGTTTGCCCATTGGGTCGGTGGGGTCGTGGACGGAACCACCGATGCTGAGTCTGATTTCGCGTCTGGCGAGGTCGTCGGCTATCTCGTGGGCGTCTCGGACGGACCGGGCCAGGCGGTCGAGTTTGGTAACGACGAAGGTATCTCCGGCCCGGCAGGCGGCGAGGGCTTCGTGAAGTCCTGCGCGATTCTTGTTCCTGCCGGTAAAGCCATGATCAACATAGACGCGTTCGGGTTCAACGCCGAGGGATGCCAGGGCATCACGCTGGGCGGTGAGGTCTTGCTCCTCCGTGGACACGCGTGCGTAACCGACCATGATCTTAGACATGTAGATCAGTGTGTCACATAGGGATCCTTCACCGGACAGTTCACCGTACACCCTATACGGACACTTCATAGGTCACCATTAGCAAAGCAGCAGGTCAGCGGTTGGCGTGTCCGGTGGAGGACCGTCTTACGGGACACTTCCATCGAAGGTCACTTGAGCCTCTTCAACAACTCAAAAGTATTGGAAAATTTTCTGTAGCCCATTGATCTTTTCGGTGCTAGATTCGAATCATGTTCCATTCATAAAGTTTTCTCGCAACTATGGCTCTGATTTTTCAA
>NZ_NRGT01000002.1:0-2639 GCF_002332285.1 Glutamicibacter sp. BW77
TGTGATGTCTCAAGACACCGGTAACAGTTCTGTACCAGCACATCGGTGACACTCGGTGTCTCAAGACATCGGTAACACTTACCCCATTTCCGGTTGGTTCTGGAACTTCGCCGTGGCATGCTTCAAGCTCAGATACGTGATGCCGTCTGGGAATGGATAATCGTATTTCGTGATTAATTCACCGTCCATTGAGATCACCATCAAATCCGCCTGATCCCAGAGGACCTTCACCATGGTGCTGCGGAGCAGTTTGCCCAAATAGAGTTCCACGCCAGCAACCCGCAGGCACCTGTTCTTATTGACCCGCATCAGCTGACTGCCCCTCGCCTCCATGTGCTCGGTCCGCAGCGTGGCACTGAGCTTCGCCGGCTCCGGAGTTGAACCATCCTGCGGCGTTGGCGATTGCTCTTCACCCGGCTGTACGGCCAGGACAGCCTCGCCGACGCCCGGAGCGGGCTTGGTGCTGAGCTTCACCCATTCCCCAGGCGCGAGAGGCTCAGCAACCGGCGTGGCATCCCACGCTTCCTGCGGTGTCATCCGATCCTCCAAGGACTGATGACCACGCTGCGTGTTGTAGGCCTGGTCAAAGACCTCAACCTGCCCTTGCAATTCGGCTAGGTCCTTGGCGAAAGGCTGCTTCTTCAACCACTTGAACAACGTCGAATGAAACCGCTCGTTCTTCCCCTGAGTCGTGGGCTTATACGGCTTGCCGGTCATCGTGGCAACTCCCAGACTGTTGGCGTACGCGACCAATTCGCTGATGACGCCCCGACGGATGGGATTCAAGGCATCGCCATTGTCACTGAGCAAGCGCTGTGGCAGCCCGCGGGCGGCGACACCCATGCGGAAGACTTTCACCGCATCCGGACCGTTCTCCGTCCTTGCAACTAANNACTAACCCAGATCTTTCATGGAAGCGCAGAACCCCACCGGAACCGGCACCCCGCCAGTATCCGGTGGGGTTCTTGAATTCTCACACGACAAAGAGCGCCATATCGCTGACGCCAGCGCCGGCCACCACACACCGAAATACTGCCCCTTCCCACTTGAACTCACTAATGACTAGTACTTGAACACTCAGGTTCGCAGCGAACCGACTGCCCAACGCTGACGCAATCCGTTGATTTGTCCCTTGAGTAAGGTGACTAAGCGAGCTTCCGGCGTTTGATCATTGATCAGCAACCGGGGTTGGCGACCGCTCTTAGTCAGCTTCCCGGCCATAGACCACACCCGGTACCGCCACCGTTTCAAATCCCAGCTCCCGGCCTGATGCCCCGCAGGTAGTACCACCAACTGCAGCCACGACGTCAGATTCAACGCAAACATGGCCAAGTTAGCCCACGCTTGATTCGCCGCGAACGAAGTGAATGGCAGTTTGCCCAGCCCTGCGGCTTTCAGCGACTTGATCCTGTTTTCGCAACGCCCACGGGCGCGGTGACGGGCATCCAAGAAAGCGGGATCGTAGCGTGGAGAGTTCGTCAGAAACGCGGTCACTCGATTCCCATCAGTGTCGAACAGGCTTGCTTTCGCCCCCGGATGCAACGGCTCAGCACGAAGATAAATTCTGGTTCCTGGCGGGTAATCGTTTAGTTCAATGACCTTGGAAGCATCAATCACCCACGCGTTATCACGGTGTTCACCGTCCGCGGTGAGCGCTGGCTCCCAATACTTTTTCTGATCGATCCACCGCACGAAGCGTTCCTTGACCACGGGCAACGTATATGAGGTGGAAAATTGCAGACCCAACGAATCAACATGCTTCAAGAATTCTCGGGTGGCGCCAGCGCTATCGGTGCGGACCATGATCTTCTCACCGATCAACGTTGTCTGTTCGTCATAGAACTCGTCTGGTAGTTGTTCCAGTGCTTCGCTCAGGATGCTGATATGGTCCTTCGCTGAGTTCGCTGCCTTATTTCCTGGGCGCAAGCGTACGGCGAGGACTTCGCCGGTGCCGTTGGTTTTTCCGTAGTCGGCCATGGCGATCATCGGTGAATAGCCGTACCCGCCTTTATAGTTGCCTTTGGCACCTTCTTTGTCTGAATGAACGTTGACTAGGGACGCGTCGATATCGATGGTCAGAGGATTGGTTCGGGATGCCCGTATTGCGGGGTTGCGTTTGCCTGCTGCTGCCCATAGTTTGGCCCGCACTTGCCGGTGCATGGTCGCGAATGCGTATTCAAAAGCCCCGGGATGATTACTGATTCTGCTGAAGAACCGGCTGAACGTCGGGTCAGAGGCAACCGGACCGAAGAGGCCTTGAGCGGTTCGCAGCTGGTCGGTATCGCTGACTTGCTCGCCACCGGCGGCGAGCATCAGGGACAAATCTGCGATCATCTTCCCGGGCCGGTGAACGGCCGAAGCAGGAACGAATTGCGAGAGCCTGTTTTCGCAGAGCTTGCGGAAACCCAGCGTGTTGAGCAGGTCGCTCAAGGTGGTAAGTCCCGCGTGGGAGACCAGGGCTTGGTTCGTTGTCATGGTTGGTACGCAGGGGTAAAGGCCGGTATTGTTGTTCACTGAGAGAGTGATCCTTTGAACTGTTGAGAATATGGCTTAGACACCTTTATTTTCCCAGTTCAGGATCGCTTTTTCCTCGTTAATGACGCTTAATTACTGGCCCCGTCATGAAATACCTGGGCTAA
>NZ_NRGT01000003.1:0-1277 GCF_002332285.1 Glutamicibacter sp. BW77
ATTAGTGGACAGCCGAACAAGCGGGATCAGCCGATCCCGCATTTGAGAGGATGTCATTAATAAGCAATATGAAAAAGCAACGCAGGTCCTTCACCGAGGAATACCGCAGGGAAGCAGCCGGCCTTGTCATCGATACCGGACGCACCATCAGCGCGGTCGCCAAGGAACTGAACCTCGGCGAGCAAACACTGGGCACCTGGGTGAAGAAAGAACGATCCCGCCGAGGCCTGGACGGCGAGCCGACCGGCGCGCTGGACGAGTCCGAACGCGAAGAACTCAAACGCTTGCGCAAGGAAGTCTTCGAACTGCGGGAGGACAACCGTTTCCTGGGAAAAGCAGCGTCCTTCTTCGCGTCGAAGCAACATCGGTCGAACGGTTCGAACTGATGCACGCGTTGAAGGATGAGTTCGCCTTGACCCGCATGGCGTCATTGCTTCACGTTTCGAAATCAGGCTATTACGCCTGGAGGCAACGCCAAACCGCTGGCCCGTCCCCGAGGGCTGCCGCGCAGCGGGCACGGGATGTGAAGGTCGCCAAGGTCTTCAACGATTCCCATCAGACCTACGGGGCTCCGCGGGCGGCCGCCCAGCTGGCCCGCGTGGGATCCCCGGCCGATCCCAAGACCGTCGCTGCTTCAATGCTGTGCCAGGGCATCGAAGGGATCAGCCCACGGAAGTTCACTCCGGTGACCACGATCCAAGGCGTTGACACTTACCACCTGCCGGATCGGGTGCGCCGGCAATGGGACCAGGGCACCTTGGACAAGGTCTGGATCAGCGACATTACGTATCTGCGCACCAACGAGGGCTGGCTGTACTTGTGCGCAGTGCGTGATGGCTGCTCCCGCAGGGTGCTGGGATGGGCGCTGGATAGCGTGCAGAACACCGATCTGGTGGAAAGGGCCCTGCGCATGGCCAGGACCTTGCGCGGCCAAATTCCAGGTCAGGTGGTGTTCCACGCGGACCGCGGCTCGCAATTCACCTCAGCCCAGTTGCATGAGGTGGCCGTTGAGCTGGATTTGCTGCAGTCCGTGGGCCGCACGGGCGTGTGCTGGGACAACGCCCTGAGCGAGTCATTCTGGTCGACGCTGAAGACCGAATTCTATGACCGCTACCGGTGGGCAACCAGGGCGGACGCCAAGCAGAAAGCGGCTTGGTGGATTGAGGATTTCTATCACCGCCGCCGACTGCATTCAAGCCTGGGGATGCTCCCTCCGGTGGAGTTTGAGCAGAAGCTTCGCGGCCAGCAGGAACGCGTTGAACAGCATAGGACCGTGC
>NZ_NRGT01000004.1:0-2666 GCF_002332285.1 Glutamicibacter sp. BW77
TGTTAAATCCCCGTATCGGGAACTACTAGTCCACGTAACCGGTACCACGATTCCCCAAACCGGGTACTGGCCCTCGCCAACAAAACTCCGTCAGCTGGACCAGCACCCCGTTCAGGAACGCAACGGTATCGTTGAAACCGAGGCTGCTAGCAACAGTTAGAAGTCCTCACCCTGGCGTTCCTTCAAACTCATTTCACGGCGCATGTCAACGGATCCAAGGTTGATGCGTCGAGAGTTATTCGCCAACCGATTCACGATCGAGTCGGCCGTGACTCGATCGTGAATCGCCTCAATCCAATAATCCGGGCCAGTCTGCGCCAGAATCATCGTCGGCAACCGCCGATCACGATTCGCCAGCAAATGAAACATCCCCGCGACCGCACGAGGATCAATCCCCACGGCCATAAAGTCATCCAGGATGAGAAGATCTACGTCAGAAAGCGAATTAAGCAGTTGCTTCTGCGCGATGAGGTCATCCTGAACCAAGAGCAACTCCAACGCCAACTGGTCAGTACGCCAATACTTCACCGTATGTTCCTGATGACAGGCAGCGATGCCCAACGCGCACGCCAAATAGGTTTTGCCGGATCCGGAAGCGCCAGTGATCACTAGGTTCACGGGGTCGCGTCCCCAATCATTTTTGGCGTAACGCTTGATCCTGATCGGGTTGATCGCCTCCCGCTCGGTACGGTAGTCCAGCTGCTCAATGGTCGCGTCAGCAAACGCGAAGCCAGCCTGCTTGATCAGCCGTTCAATCTTGTTCGAGCGGCGCAGGTCCAACGCATCAGTCGCTGCCTGCCGGAACAGGTTTTCAGGTTCCACCAGTTCGTTGGTTTCTTGCGCGAGTAGCGCCTCAAATGCCTGAGCCATATGCGTGATGCGCAAGGTGCGGAACGCTTCGTAGTCCTGCTTGGTGAAGATGTTCATCAGTTCCACTCCTGGTAGTAAGCGCTATCGCGCACGTAAGTTTCACCTGTTGGGGAGGACCGCTCATTGAGGGCTTTGAGCATGCTCGCTGCCGGACGGCTCGGTGCTGGGATGTCCGTATCGCTTTTAAGTGCGGCCATGATCCGTTTAAGAGCCGAATACGTTGGCACCTCGTGCGTGTTCAACAGCTGTCGGCATGCAGCCTCCAATCGGGTCTTACTTTTCTTCCCCAACGCATCCAGGATGTTCTGGCAGTCAAGATAGCCTTGGGCCTCGATCACCCGCCGATCCAGGACCTGGGTGATGACCTGCACTGTTGCCGGACCATAGGCCCGTGCCCGGTCCAGAAACCAGTTTCTGGACCATAGATTCATGATGTTCTGATGCGCCGGCGGTGTATGCTCCGTCAGCGTTGAATACTGGCCTTTACGCCCCGACTTCCGCAAATGCTCACAAATCAACTGCTCCCCGTCAAAGAGCGCAACTTTCAGGTCAGTGACCCTGGCCTTCAATGTTTTTCCGGCCAGCCGGTACGGTGCCGAGTAATGCTGATAGTCGACGCTGACGTGATAATTCCGTCCGACCTTCACCTGCTTCCAGCTCACCTGCCCATAGCGGTGCTCCGGCAAAGCACCCAAATGCGCGGCTTCCTCAGTGTCGAAGATTTGCCGCTTGCTCAACCCTTGAGGATTCTTCAGCTCGTTGATGCCCTCCAACAGGTCAGCGATAGCTTCGTTCAGCTCATCAAGGGTGGAGAACACTTCATCTTGCAGGTACCCGATGACGCGTTTGTTCACCGTCTGCACGGCCCGCTCGGTGGCAGCCTTGTCTTTCGGCGCCTTCACTCTGGCCGGCACGATGGCGCATCCGTAATGCGTAGCAAAAGCGGCATACCCAGCGGTGATCAACCGTTGTTTATCCCCACGGGTGGGCCGGTAGGTCGCGGTCCGTGCATTGTCTGGAATCAGGATTTTCGGAACCCCATTTGCATGCTCGAGCGCATCAACATGCAAACTAATCCACGCATCCAAGTTCATGCTCAACGATGCTTTGACGAACACGAGCCCGGAATACGGCAGGACCGCGACGAACAAATAGGCTTTGACCTGTTCACCGGTAAGGATGTCAGTCACTCGTAGGGTTTGCCCGGCCCAGTCCACCTGCATCGCCTTGCCTGGTTCGTGATGAATGGTGGCCGAAAGGTCGTTGGTATTCACGAAGTCGGAGAAACGGGCGCAGAACTTCGCGTACCCGTATTTCTTGGCCTCCGCAGTGATAGTGGAACTTAGATAGGTGTCCCATGCGCGTTGAAGCGTGTAGTTCCGGTCGCGTTTGAGCCGTTCAAGGATCGCTTTGTAGTCCGGTTGAGCATATTCCAGACTGCGCCGACTCCGCCCGTCCGGGAAGAGCACGGCCAGTGCGTCCGAGCCCAATGCGTCCAACGCTTGGATTGAGTTGATGCCGTGGTCGTTCATGGCCTTGCGCGCTGAGGCGACTGCTCGTTTCGAGCATTGCTGGGCTGCGGTGACCTGTTCATAGCTGTGTCCGTGGAGCAGCAGCTGCATGATGGCTCGGTAATCTGCCATCGTGTCCTCCTGATGAGTTCAATTGCGTGGCACGGGAGTGTGCCGACGCTATTGATCAGAGGATCATGGACAGGTTAGTTGCGATAGTACCCGGTAGGGAGAATCGGAGTACCGGGTACGTGGACTGGCAGTTTCAAATACGGGGATTTAACA
>NZ_NRGT01000005.1:0-3382 GCF_002332285.1 Glutamicibacter sp. BW77
TGATGGGAAAGCCTGTTATCCGTTTCCTCCGGATCCAGGTACTTTTGATGGCTCCCTGATGAGAGCTTCTGAGCTGTAGGTCAGTGATCCGATGCTTGAAGAACCTCAAGACTAGGGGTTCTCTTCAATCTGAGGAGCAGACCTCTTCAGATCAATATAGTCAGCCATAGGTGCGGCTGCTCTTGACGCATGCTGGGCGATGATTCCAGGACTATAGCCAAGCAAGTCCATGAGGGTGCGTCCGTCAACTTCCTGGGTGAGGCTGCGCAGCGTCGCGTTGCGTGCTCTTTGAGGATCGATGCCGAGGACTTTGAGCCGTCCGGCGAGGGTGTCCGGGTGTAGATGCTGGCCAGCACGAGTGCCGGGGAAGAGCCAGTCGGTGCCAGCATTCGTGGTGTTGCTGTTCTCAGGGTTTTGTAATTGTTGCCAGAACAGCTCAGTGAGGGCTGTGGGTACGGCGGCCGGTGTTGCTCCGAGCTTGAGGCGCATGCCGTCCGGAGCAGTGATGAGATGTTCTCGGCGAAGCAGGACGATCTTGTTCAGCGGGTGTGCCCATAGCAAAAGAATCAAACCAGCCAGGCGCGTAGACCGAGCTACTTGCTGGTGTTCTAAACAGTTCCTCACGAGTTCAGTCCGCTGCATGTGGGTAATCATTGGGTTGGCTTGAGCTTTTCGGAAGGGCGTATCAAGCTCATGGGTGCGGCTGCTTGGCTGACTATTGAGCCAGCGAACGAAGTTTCGGATGTGTTTTCGGGTGCTGGGGCCACTGCTCAGGTAGTCATCGATGTGCTTCTGTTGGAGCTTTTCTGCGCCGATATCGTGCGTCTCCTTGAGCCAGAGGAGAAGTTTCCCTGCCTCGGTGATTTCCTGTTTCGCGGCGCTGATGGCGGTACTGTGGTTGGTCTCCGGGTCTGCGGCTTTGTCGCGGATTCGTTTGAGGTGGCGCCACCTGGCGAAGAGTTCGACTATATGGCTTGTCCCGTCAGTGGGCAGGGAGGCGACTCTGGCTGTGATCCATTGCTCGAAACGAGCGAGGTTTTCGTTTCCGCGCTCGGGCATCATGCGATGGTGAATTAGCAAGGCTCTTAGGTGCTCAGCAGCTGTTGAGGTGGGTAGCTCGTCGAAGGCCTCATGGGTGAGTGCGAGGTTTCGGTTTCCAATCTTTTCTAGGAGATGGCGGGCTTTGGTGCCCGGACGCATGTAGGTATAAATACTCTCGGGTCGCCCTGTCTCTGTGAGCAGCTTTATGAGGCGGTGAAGTCGTAGATCTTCGTTAGGTTTGAGGACAGCAGTAAGGTCGTCGGTGAGAGTGCATTGCATGCATAAGCCTGCGCGGAATCGTTCTGCTTCGCGTCTGCAGCGGGTGCAGGTCAGCTCTGTGGCAATGCCGGCGCAATCGCGGCAGATCGGTTCACCGGTGGCAGAAGAGATGCCAGGGAGCATCCGGTGCTCGCGGCAGTCCGGGCAGGTACCGTATGTGTGCGTGGCTTGAGTGAAGCATACGCCGCAGACTGACCCGTCTGTCCAGCGGACCCGAATCTTGGCGACTAGCTGCTGACAACGGCAACAGGTGTGGTTGCCCGTTGAGCGGGGACGGCCTCTCTTCTTCTGTGGTGTGAGGTTCTCGAGCGTGGGCATGCGGGCTGATCCGTTGCCTCCCGTGGCCGGACGGCCCGGGTTACTCATCGTCTTCAACGATTCGTGCGCGCACTGGCCTGTACTGGCGCAGTTCAGGAAGGTTCTGCCCAGTTGCGTTGCTACGCTGCCTGAGAGTCTTGGCATCCGTCACGGTGTAGGTGATGAGGTCATTGGGGGTGACATCCAGTGCGTCGCAGAGTGCAACGAGGACTTTGAAAGCTATTCGTTCGGGCTCTTGGGTAACGATGCGCCAGATGGCGTTGGGGGTCAAGGTAATACCGCGTTCGTGAAGCAATTCAGCGAGGTCCTTAGCGGTATGGACACCGCGTCGTGCCATGATTTCGCGTAGCTTCCAGTTGTAAGTGATCTCGCGGCGGCTCATGAGTTCCTCCTCGATGGTTTCAGCCCAAGGGCGGCCTGGATAGTGCGTTCATGGGCCCGTTCGAGCGCAAGACGTTGGTAGTCGGGCGAAGGCATCGTATAGATCGAAGTTGTCGCCGCGTGCTCATGGCCCAACTGAAGCTGAACGAAGGTGACGTCGAATCCTTCACCGGTGATCAGATGGGTGGCGTAGGAGCGCCGGAAAGAATGGAGATCAAGTCCGGGAGGGAAACCGAGTTCGTCGATGAGTGTGTGTAGCTTACCGAGCAGGTGGGACTCACCGACAATGGAGCCCCCTGTGGTGGGGAAAAGATCATTTACGGGATGCCCGTAGCGGGGGAGACCATTGCGGATCCAATCCTGGATCATTTCCACTGACCAAGGCCAGATGGTCAGTACTGAGCGGGGTTTCTTCGCCGAACCGCGGTGTGGTTTCCCCCAGCGCACGCGAAGCACCCCCTGCTCGCCGAGATAGGGTGCCTGCGCATTGCGCGAATAGTCCACGACCTGAAGGTGGCGCAACTCGTTGGCACGCAAGCCCCAGCTGTAGGCGCTCTTGAATGCGATCGCGTCACGCCAAGCGGCCAAAGCGCCTTTGCGGCCGGAGTCCAAGATCCGTTCGACTTCAACGTCAGCTAAGTCGAAGAGCTCCTGCAGCTCGCGCTGAGTGAACGGCCGTTTGGCAGGGCGTGCCTCGGAGGGTTGGGCGTGGGTGATGTGGTTCAGTTCGGTAACTACCTGAGCGAAGACTTGCCCGAACAGCTTCGCGCTCTGTTCGCACCAGTCATAATGAGGGTCGCAGACGTACTCGCAGAAGAGCTTAATATGACCCTGATAGGCGCGAACGGTCCCATGGGAGAGGTTTCGGACAGCCCTGGCATGCGAGAAAAAGTCGTCAGCGTCCCCGAGGCTCCATTCCCACGGATAACTACCGGCGAAGTCCACCATACTCATCACCACGTTCCGTCGGGTCCGAATCGTGGCTAGCGCGAAGTCTTTTGCTCTTTGCTGCTGGGCCCAGCCATCCAAGACCATGCTGAGGAAAGCGTCCGGGTCGGGATCGTTCCCACCGAACGGAGCAAATAAAACATTTTCGTTGTTGCCCATCGACCGTCCTCAGCGCTCGAAACTGGATTGCGATTCTTGCACATTATTTGCGAGACTCGCAATAGCTGAGTCGGAAAAGCACGTCAACACATACATTGCCGCTGGATCTTTAGCGGCGTTCTAGACTAGGAACATCGCCAGCCTGACGGACGTCACCACTGATAAAGCTCAGGTCAAAAGGTAGTTGGGGGTCAATGCGGTTCGTTACCCGAAATGTCATCATGTGCGGCAGGAGCAAATAGAGTCTTTTCTACTT
>NZ_NRGT01000006.1:0-62533 GCF_002332285.1 Glutamicibacter sp. BW77
GATTAGCCGGTTAACAGGGAATCCCCGACGCTTCCGATTGAAGGAACTAATCCCTCAATTTCTAAGGTGTCGGTGTGACGGATCGAGGTATATTGCGAGCCAGCGTCCGAATGATGGAGAAGCCCCTTGTCAACTGGTCTTTTGGTGTGTTTTCGGCGCCATAAAGCCATCTTCAAGCACTGTTCCACGAAGGCGGTGTCTTTCACCGTGGAGGTTTCCCACCCGACGATGGCCCGTGAATACAGGTCGATCACCAATGCCACGTAGACGAACCCGGAATACACCGGCACGTAAGTGAAATCTGTGACCCAAATACGGTTAGGGGCACTGGCGCTGAAGTTCCGATTCAGTAGGTCGCCAGCTCGTTTGCCGTCCTTGCCAGGGATCGTGGTGCGGGTCTTACGTCCACGAATCAGGCCGTTCATGCCCTCGTCACGCATGAGTCGGTCAACGGTGTGTTTGGAGACCTCGGGGAAGCCGTTGCGCCGCAGCCAAGCGGTCATCTTTCGCCGGCCATAAAGGATTTCTGGCTTCGGTCTTCCTTTAGCGTCTAACACTTTGAGGCTGCGTAACGTGTCAATGACCTTGGCATCTTCAACTGCTCGCAGGGCCGGAATCCTTATTTTCCAGGCCCGGTAGGTTCGTGCGGCGACCTGCACGCCCTGCTCACGCAGGACGGCGCAGATCGACTCGACCGCATGCCCTTCGGCCCGCTGCTCATCAACGAATCGGCAGATTAGCGGCGGCGAGGGTCGAGTTCCCTCGCGAAGAAAATCGATGCAGCTTTCAAGATTTCGTTGGCTTCCTTCAAATCCCGATTCTCCGCCCGCAACGCCTTGAGCTCATCGAGTTCGGTAGTGGTTGGGCCGTCCTTCTCACCGGTGTCGACCTGGGCTTGGAGCACCCAGCGACGCAATGATTCGGGACCGACATCCAGCTTCGGAGCCAGAGCCTTGCACGCTGCATACACGGAAGGATATTCAGAGAGCCGGTCCACAACCATCGCTACGGCGCGGTCACGAACTTCGGCAGGATACTTCTTGGGCATGGTTTCTATCTTTCTCTCGAAAGACAGCGGCATCAAATCAGGGACGGTTCATAATGAGGTGCATGGGACTCAAGGTTTCGGTATGCTTCGTGGCGAACGTGCCACACTTTGTGAGGCCCATAGGAAAGGCTACTCAAGGTGCCAACTGCCACCATTCCCTCCGGTACACAAGTTGTGCAGGAACTGCCCTTTAAATGGAAGGTCCAGGGCACCATCTTCATCATCGGTGGCCTAGGTTTCATGTTTGATGCCTGGGACGTGACCCTCAACGGCGCCCTGATCCCATTGGTGGCCGCCGAATGGGGTCTGGATCGACCCACCGCAGCGTTGCTGGGAACCTCAAATTTGGTGGGTATGGCCATTGGCGCCTTCCTTTGGGGCGGTATCGCGGACAAGTACGGACGCAAGAATGCTTTTTCGCTGACCTTACTGATGTTCTCGGTATTTACCGTGCTCGGTGCGCTCTCCCCCAATTTTGGATTTTTTGTGGCCTTCCGGTTCCTCGCAGGAGTTGGCTTAGGCGGCTGCATTCCGGTGGATTATGCGTTAGTCGGGGAGTTCACGCCAGCAAAACTGCGCGGTCGGGTACTGACCGCAATGGATGGCTGGTGGCCTATCGGTGCCGCGTTGTCCTTCTTTGTTTCCGGATGGGTGATGGCTACGTCTGGGAACTGGCGACTCATTCTTGGGGTCATGATTCTGCCTGCGTTTATGGTGTTCTTGGTTCGGCTGAAAATGCCCGAGTCACCCTTGTTCCTCGCCGCAAAGGGTCGCGAGGCCGAAGCCCGTGAAGTCATCGATGATCTGGTGCGGCGTACCGGAGCGACACCACGGGACTACGCCATCGAAGCCATCCCGCCAGGCAAGGGCACCCGCTGGTGGGAGCAAGTTGTTGAATTGTGGCGTTATTCGGCAAAACTGACCGCAACAAGCTGGCTTTTGTTCATCACCGTCTTACTTGTCTACTACCTTGCACTGACGTGGCTGCCTACCATTCTGACCGAAGCAGGCATGGCGCAGTCCGCCTCCTTCTTCGCCACCGCGGTGATGGCGCTCATGGGTCTGCTCGGAGTGGTGGTTGCTGCCGTGCTGGTTGAGCGGGTAGGGCGCAAATGGTTGCTCGGAATCTCGGCACCACTCTCGGGATTGATCCTGGTTGTAGTGGCGCTCAGCCTTGACGCACCAGCCACCGCGGTAGCTTGGATTCTCGTCTTTGGTGTCATCGTGCAAATTGCTATCCCGGTGCTTTATGCCTATGTTTCCGAGCTCTACCCCACCGAACTGCGAGCTAGCGGCTTTGGCTGGGCTTCAACGATGTCGCGTTTTGCCGCTGGTTTTGGCCCACTACTTTTTGCTGCCTTGTGGCCAATCGTTGGACTGCTGTGGCTCTTCGCGGGGGCTACCGTGTTGGTCATCGTGGCCATGTTGGTGATGGCGCGTTTCGCTCCGGAAACTCGAGGGCTTCAACTGGACTAGCTGTGCTGGCAACCGCCGAGATCTTTGGACTGCCTTTGTCCCTAGGACACGTGGGCCGGTGAGGCCTTTGTTGTTGCTGTCCCCTACGGTGTGGATTGGTGCGACGATACCGGGACGAACAACCGAGTTGATGGTGCGTTAACGATCGCTCGCACCTCAATCGTCCTACCGAGCGAACCTTTAGGTATTACCGACTAATCCGGCCAGGAACGCCACCCCATAAACCGGACTTTGATCCAAGAATCGTAGGTCATGGAATCCTGCGGAACCTAGTTCCGCGCGTAAACGTTGCTGATAAATCCTCTGGTGTTCAATCACTCCCCCGCCAAGCACAATGGGTCCGGTGAGTTCTAGCTGTTTGGCGACCTCACTGATGCTTGCCACGACGTAAGTGGCGGCGCGATCAAGAATTTCTTCGGCCGCCGCATCTCCCGCAGTGATGGCGTCAAAAACTACCGAGGCACATTGCGCCCAGTATTCGCGAGTGGTTTGACCGTGAAAGAGCGCAATGAGTTCTTCCCGATGCTCGCAACCGCAGTGCTCTAGTAGCAGAGATGTCAGCACAGAACGCTGCTGTCCGCGGTTAAACTCATCCAAAGCATGGCGTACCGCTTCACGCCCAAACCAGTAGCCTGCGCCTTCATCACCTAAGAGATATCCCCAACCGCCGTAGCGAGCGGTTCGCTCAAAAGAGTTCACACCCCAAATTGCAGAGCCGGTACCGAGGATCACCGCAATTCCGGTCTGCGCGTAACCTGCGGCAAGGATCAGCCTCGTATCGTGCACGATACGCACCTCGGCTTTCGGAGCGAACCGTTCGATCAGCCCGCTCAGTGCCAGTTCATCGGCGTCCGTATCTATTCCCCCGGAGCCGGCAATTACCAAATCAACGGGCTCATCGCCGAGCGCAGTGAATGCTTCACGCAGCGCTTGTTGGGCTTGCTCCACGCTCACGTTTTGCACATTTGCGCTGCCGGTTCGAGCCTCGGCCACTACCTGATCTCCTAGGTAACGCACCGCATGGGTTTTAGTTCCGCCGATATCCAACGCGACTAAGCGCAGGGGTGCCACGGGGGCGGGATGTCTTAATTCCATGCAGTCGTCTACCGTCAAATCGTGGATGTCCTTGTTTCGTCTAATCTTGGCACATTTATTCATTGCCGGAGCAGGAAATATCATTACTTAACGGATACCTGATTTTCTCGAACCGGGCATGTGAGAGTGCGGTGGACACTGAATACGGCAACTTATTCGATAGTCTGAAAGCAAGCTTATTCTTCTCAAGGAACGTCGTTTCCGCGAAAGGCATTCATGCATGATGACATCTCTTTGACCACCGGGCGCGTCAAGCGCGTGCTCGATGAACGTATCCGCCCTATGGTCTACTCGGATTCAATTCCCTTAGAGGTGTCATGGCATGAGCTCACCGGCGAACCAATCCCGGCGTTAGAAGGCATTGCCCTGGATTACACAGAAACTCAGGTCGGCACCCAATGGGGCGCTGCCTGGGGTACTACGTGGTTTAAATTACGTGGTCAGGTTCCTGAACATTGGGCAGGACGCCGTGTGGAAGCCGTCATTGATCTCGGATTTGATATCAATATGAGCGGATTTCAATGCGAAGGGCTCATCTATCGTCCCGACGGCGTTACTATCAAAGCGTTGAACCCACGCAACCAATGGGTGCCGGTAAGCGAGAGCGCCGACGGTGGGGAGCAACTCGAGCTATTCCTAGAAGCAGCTTCTAACCCGGTACTTCTTGACTACCATCCCTTCCTGCCCACCGAACAGGGCGACATCCTCACCTCTTCTCCGCGCAAGCTCTACACCATCCGTCGCATGGACCTGGCTGTCTTCGAGCCAACAGTCCACGACCTAGTGCTTGACCTTGAAGTCTTGCTGGATCTGCAAGCCCAGTTGCCTGAGGGGCCGCGCCGCATGCAGATTCTGCAAGCGCTAGATAACTCGATGGATGTGCTGGATTTGCAGCACATTGTGCAGACCGCGCAGGCCGCGCGTGACCAGCTGGTTCAGGTACTGGCAGCACCGGCAGAACATAGTGCTCATAAGATTTCTGCCATCGGCCACTCGCATATCGATTCGGCATGGCTCTGGCCACTGCGCGAAACCATTCGAAAGGTCTCACGGACCTGCTCATCCATGGTGGAACTGCTAGATTACGATGAGGAATTCATCTACGGCATGTCGAGCGCACAACAGTACGCTTGGCTCAAAGAGCACCGCCCCGAGGTCTGGGAACGGGTGAAGAAGTCAGTAGCCGACGGACGTTTCCTCCCCTTGGGTGGAATGTGGGTGGAATCTGACACCGTCATGCCCTCGGGTGAATCCTTAGTACGACAGTTCCTCTACGGACAGAAATTCTTCCGTGACGAATTTGGCATCACTTCGGCAGGCGTCTGGTTACCTGATTCCTTCGGCTATTCTCCGGCGTTGCCGCAGCTAATGCGCCGGGCAGGATTTGAATGGTTCTTCACTCAGAAAATTTCTTGGAACCAACAGAACAAGTTCCCCCACCACAGTTTCCTTTGGGAAGGAATTGATGGCTCACGAATTTTCAGCCACTTCCCCTCGATGGATACCTATAATTCCCAGCTCTCCGGTGAAGAAGTTGCTAAAGCTTCCCGCCAGTTCCGCGAAGCCCGCGTCACCAACAATTCAATCGCACCAGTTGGCTGGGGAGATGGAGGTGGCGGAACCACACGCGAAATGACAGGCAAAGCCCGCCGTCTGGCGAACCTTGAAGGCAGCGCCATGGTGAAGTGGGAGCATCCAAATGACTTCTTCGACCGTGCGCAACAAGAAATGCCGTCTCCACCGGTGTGGGTCGGCGAGCTCTATCTTGAGCTTCACCGCGCGACACTCACCAGTCAGCATCAAACCAAACAGGGAAACCGTCGCACCGAGCAACTACTCGTTGAAGCGGAACTGTGGGCTGCGACGGCCAGCATTTATGCAGGCACTCAGTACCCTTATGAGCAGATCGATTCGCTGTGGCAAACAGTTCTGCTACATCAGTTCCATGACATCCTCCCGGGCACCTCGATCGCCTGGGTGCACCGTGAGGTCGTAGCGCGTTACGCGCAGGTTATCGAACAAGCTGAGGCGCTGATTGCCGCATCTCAGCAGGCACTTGCCGGTACCGGTTCAAGGACGCTGACCTTTAACTCAGCTCCCTACGAGCGCTCTGGGCTTCCTTTCGGCGCGGCCGGCGTAGTCGAAACGACCAGTGGCGAGGCAGTTCACGCGGTCCAGCAGAACAACGGATATCTGCTCGAAAATTCGCTCGTACGCATTTTTGTGACCTCCGAAGGGTTAGTCACCTCAGCGGTAGATTTGTCGACCGGACGCGATGTGATCGCCCAAGGACAAGAAGCGAACTTACTGCAGCTACATCAGGACTTCCCGAATATGTGGGATGCCTGGGATGTAGATAAGTACTACCGCAATCAGGTCACCGACCTGCGCGAGATTGAGTCGATTCAGCTTTCTCAAGATTCCGATGGAAGCGCGAAGTTGAGCATTGTGCGAAGCTTCTCAAACTCCAAGGTGGTGCAGGAACTGGTGCTGGCCCCTGGATCACGCACGCTGCAGATCACGCAGAGCACCGACTGGCATGAGGCGGAGAAATTCCTTAAGGTCGCCTTCCCGTTGGATATTCGTGCAGAGCACACCATCGCGGAGACCCAGTTTGGATATCACCAACGCGTCACACATGTGAACACCAGTTGGGAAGCTGCGAAGTTCGAGACCTCCATGCATCGTTTTGTACTTGCACAGGAAACGGGCTTCGGTGCAGCTCTGATCAACGATTCAATTTACGGTTTTGATGTCACCCGTGATTCCACCGAGGCCGGGATCTCAACCACGCTTAGGCTATCGCTACTGCGCGCTCCACGGTTCCCAGATCCGCATACTGACCAGGGCCTTCAGACTCACCGTTATGGGTTGGTCATTGGCGCCGATATCGCTTCGGCCACCGAAGCGGGTGCGCTGCTAAATAGCGCAGAGCATGTCATTAGCGGAGCTCGGTCTGTAGACCCATTGGTGCGCCTCGAAGGTGCGGGCCTCGTGGTGTCCAGCGTGAAGCTAGCTTCGGACCAGTCCGGAGACTTAGTAGTGCGCGTATACGAGTCACTCGGACGCAGAGCGCGCGGAACCCTGCAGATCAATACGCAGTTCACCTCTGTAAAAACTGTGACGCTGCTAGAAGACCCGTTGGCAGATGAAACAACCAAGGTAGTAGATGACGCTGTTCAACTGACCTTAGGCGCCTTCGAGGTACGAACCGTACGATTTAAACTTTAGGTTCAATCACCAAGAGAGTAGGGTTCCAGCCACCGGCTGGGACCCTACTCTCTTGGTCAGTTACGTCGGGTCTTACTCACCACGGGGACGGTTCGTAATCCTTGAGAAAACAGCCGTACAGATCAATACCGCGTTCGCCATCAACTATCGGCTGGTAAACACGTGCCGCACCATCGATCAGATCCAACGGTGCATGCCACCCTTCGGCCACCATACGAACCTTTGAATCGTGAGGCCGCTCATCGGTAATCCACCCGGTATCCACGGCAGACATCAAAATTCGATCGGTCTGCAGCATTTCTTCCGCGCTCGTGCGGGTGAGCATATTTAGCGAGGCTTTGGCCATGTTGGTATGCGGGTGGCCTGCACCCTTGTAGCGGCGCGAAAACTGCCCCTCCATAGCGGAGACATTCACAATATATTTACGGTGCGCGTCCGAAGCCGCTAGTGCCGGACGCAGCCTGGAGGCCAGCAAGAAGGGAGCGGTCACATTGCACAACTGCACTTCGAGCATCTCTAGAGCATCCACATTTCCAAGGATCTGAGTCCAAGAATTTTCGGTGACCACGTCGGGGACCAAACCACCAGCATCGATGGCAGTTCCAGCGCTGATGCGTTCTAAGCTTGCCGACCCAGCGGTCATCGCAGCCTCGGCGAGCGCTTGCGCGTCATAGTAGGAGTTTTCCGAAGCCGCGAGCAGCGCGGAGTCTTCGAGTCCCAGAGCGCTGGCTAGCGCCTTGGGGTGCTCGGACGGCGGGTTGGCTTCGCCCCAGATTTCAGGGCCACCCTGGGAAAATTCAAGTTCTGCAGGTAGTTGCTGATCTTCCGCTTCGATCAGGTGCTGATAGGAGTTCGAGGTGCGGCGCACCGTCTGAGCGGCGTTGTTGATCAAGATGTCTAAGGCCCCCTCGCCAGCAACTCGGTCAGCCAGCGAGATCACCTGGGCGGGGTCACGCAGATCAATGCCGACGATCCGCAGCCGGTGGATCCAGTGAGCAGCGTCTTCCACTGCGGCAAAGCGTCGGGCGGCGTCTCTGGGGAAGCGGGTGGTGATGGTCGTATGCGCGCCATCACGTAATAGGCGAAGCGCAATGTGCATACCAATTTTTGCCCGTCCGCCGGTTAGTAGCGCACGTTTACCACTGAGGTCTGCCCGAGCGTCTCGGCGTTCCCGGCCTGCAGCCGCGCACTCGGGACACAGGTAGTGGTGGAAGGCGTCAACTGTGGTGTACCGCCTTTTACAGATATAGCATCCGCGCGGTCGTAAGTACTCCCCGGCGGTAAGATCTTCGGTGCCGGAGCTCAGATCAAGGCCGAGGGTCTCGTCATCCAGGCGTTGTGGGGAGCCAGTGGCGGTGCGTTCAATGGCTGCGCGATCTGCCGCGGTGATCTCTGCGCGCTTTTGCGACTTCCGGTAACGCTTGGCTGCCTTGAACATATTGCTCGTGGCACGGCGCACAGCAATATGCCGCTCGTCTTCACTGGGAAGTCGATGCACTATCCCCAGGACTTTCAGCGCCGTCATCAATTCGGCGTCGGTGAAGAGGGGCTCATTGCCAGCCGGTTCGGCCAAGTCTGAATGTTCGCTCATATCGCCATCCATTCTACGTTGACCTACGGTTAGCTATTTGTTCCGAGCCAAGTCGCCTAGGGTGGCAATGAGCAGGCGGCGTTCGACCACTTTGATGCGCTCATGCAAGGTTTCTTCGGTGTCTTCATCTAGAACTGCCACGGATTCTTGGCGCAGAATCGGGCCGGTGTCCACCCCTGCATCGGCAATATGTACCGTGCACCCAGTGACCTTAACACCGTACGCAAGCGCGTCACGCACTCCGTGCGCACCTGGGAACGAGGGAAGCAATGCCGGATGAGTGTTGATGTAGGTACCGTCAAATGCGTTAATGAACTCTTCGCCTACGATGCGCATGAATCCCGAGGAAACCACATAGTCAGGCTGGTATGACTGGCATTTTTGAGTCAATGCGTGGTTCCATTCGGCACGGTCTTCGTAGTCTTTGAAATTAACCACAAATGTTTCGATGCCGGCAGCTTCGGAACGCTTGACACCGTAGGTCCCATGCTTGTCAGCACCAACCGCTGCGATCTCTACATCAGCTAATTCCTTGCTGGCGACGGCGTCGATAACCGACTGAAGATTCGAACCAGTTCCGGAGACAAGTACAACAATGCGCATAGTAGCTATTCTACGGTTCACGGTGCCCTCACTTTACATATCGCACGGCAGGTGAAGTAACAGTGCTCACACACGCCAATTCACTGCGCCTAGACTGTGCTCAAGAGCAACCAGCATAGGAGCTTGTCATGACCGAGATCATCCCAGATGAGAAGAACTGGACCTTCGTTCTGGAATCTATCTGCACCCAATGCCATCATGATGTGCGTGCGGTTTCCCCTGCACAGGTGATTGAGCAACTACCCCAGTTCGTTGACCGCTATTTACTTGCTTTACACCGTCCGCAAGCGAAAGTTCGAACCGACCCTGCGCGCTGGAGTGATCAAGAGTATGTGGTTCATGTCGCCGAGATGTTAATAACGATGACCGCACGCCTGAAGCTGATGACGAGCAAAGATGATCCGACCTTCCCTGATTGGGATCAGGATCAAGCAGCCGAAAAAGGTCACTACAACGAGCTGGATACCTATACAGCTGCCACCCGGTTGCGAACTTCTGCGTCGCTTTACATTCAGAATTTGGCGGCAATCGATCCGACTGCCTATTACCGTCAAGGATTGCGCTCAAATGGTGCCGCATTTACCGTCGCAACCCTAAACCAATATGCCTGGCACGACGTATTGCACCATATGTGGGACTTGAAGGCATAGAGATTTACTAGGTCATATTTATTTCATTCGATATTTTGGTTCGGCGAATCTCGGTGTTTAGACTTCTAGCTAGGCACCTAGTCCGTCACCGATCAAGGAACTGAAAAATATGAAGATTCGACACAGCGCTAAGGTCTTCGCGTTAACACTCACCGGCCTCATGATGGTTTCCGGGTGTTCTAGCCAGGATTCTAAAGTCGAAGAATCACAATCTCCACCTTCCGCGGCCGAGCTCATGCCGCGACTCGTTGACGAAGCGACCGACAAGGATCAACTTCCCGAAGGATTTGAGGCCAGCGGCACCTACACTGCGGACTCGCTACGCCACCTTGCCAATTCGGGATATGGAGAGCATTTTGTGGCGGAGGGCGAAGACGGTGAGCTGTGCCTGCTCACCGTCGCAGCTCCCAAGGAACAAGGTGTCGACCCCGAGGTTGCTTCGTCCACCTGTCCACCTGTTCAGCACGTGTTGGACAACGGCATTCTGTTAGAAGTCACCGGGGGTGAATCAAGCTTTGATGTTGTCAGCTACTTACTGCCACCGGATATTTCCGAGCAGAGCGCTACGGAAGCTATTAAGGAGCTGGTCCCCGACAATCACAGCGAGCTACGCCCTCCGGTCGAGATCATCTCCGCGGATTCAGCGGTCTTGCTCGTGATGACTTCGCAGACTTCTCAGCAACTTGGCGAGTTTCAGCTCCCGCGGGCCAACGGTGATTCGTTGACATTACGTCCGATCCGTTAATGCTTCGCCTACGCGTAAGAGTAGTTAGCCTTCCAGTACTGGATCGGTTTCGAACAGTGGTGCCACCAGATAGCCAATAGCTGTACCTAGTCCGATTTGTAATGCTAGGGCACCGGCCGTGACCCACATATGTGGCCCTAACTCGGTCAGCCTCCCTATGGCTAAAGAACCCGAGGACAGCCACGAACCGGCTAGACTCACCAGACCTGCAGCGATTCCGGTGAACACTGCTAAGCACAGTGTCGAGACGCCAAGCGAAAGAATGTTGAAGGGGATGCGACGGGCAAACCAATCCTCGAGGTGGTTTTCACCCACGCGAAGGAAGTACCAACCAGCAACGATTCCCGCGAGCACCGGCAACAACAGGAATAACCATTGATTTCCTGCCTCGCCCGATGGCAATGCGGCGAATAGCGGCATCGAAGGTAGCGGACCCACGGTCGTTTCGAGCGTTGAGAGGGTACTGCCAGCTCCAATGCTGAACCCGCCACCGCTAATCCAGGAAAGTACCCAGAACACGGCGTTCGGGATGAGTCCGAGCTGCAGTAAGGTGAGCGCGAAGGATCCGATAGGCCCTGGGCGCAGCTCTTGGTAAATATTTGCGACATCGGCCCAGTGCAAGCCTACGGTGATGCTCATGAGAATTCCGGAAATGGCTACCGCGGCCATATATCCAATGAACCCTGCCACGATCACGTGCCATACATAGGTTCCGGCCCATCGGCGGTGCGGGGAAATGCGCGAAATATGCGCCGCGACGTCTACACCGATCAGTCTGCCCCAAGAACCTGCTTCACGGCGTGCACCAAAAATCAGTCCGACAAAAGCGATGATCAAAGGGATAAACGTAGCCGATATGAGGTTGGCCTTGGCGTAAGAATTACTAGCCAAAAATGCCACTCCGGTGCCGATAGCTCCGTAGGTGATAAAGGCTCCGGCCAAACCTTGCCACAGCTGGTCGGTGTAGGAGGCTCTGGCGATACGCCGGCCGGCACGCCAACAAAAGATGAAGGGCAATAGGCTCAAGCCCAAAGGCAGCAAAGTTAATATACCTGAAACCGCGCTCGGGTCCGCTTCCGGACCGAGGTTTAGCACTTCAAGTGGCACCCCATGAATGAGAAGCCACAGCAACCCACCAAATTGCAGGATCGTCTCAAATGAATTTTCGAGGAATCCACCGCTGAAATACACCGCGACCAGAGGCACGGTTAACAGTGCCATGCAGAAAACGATGGACTGTACAATTTCGAATACACCCTGCAGGGCAAGAGGCATTGGCCATCCGTTGCGTAGACGCAACATCACGGCTTTCATGGGTTTCTTTTCGCGGCTCATCATCTTCAATGGTGCCACCATTGGCGTCGCCCGTTGAGAATCGACGCGCAACGGTGACACATCACCTCCCCGATGCAGGTATCAGTAGCTCGCTGGGGCGGAGCTTTGTGATTCACCCTTAAAACTTGCTGCGAGTGCCTCGGTAGCTCGGGCCAACAGTGCAACATCGGCACCGACGCCCACATAGTCGGCACCGGCTTCGATGTACTTGCGTGCGCTGGCTTGATCGAAAGCATTAACGCCTGCGTATTTTCCGGCAGACTTTGCGGCCTGAATCGATTTTATTACCCCGGCGACCACGTCTGGGTGGCCCTGTTGTCCAATAACCCCCATGGAGGCGGCAAGGTCTGACGGGCCGATAAAGATCCCGTCGATTCCTTCGGTGGCCACGATATCCGCAACATTGCTTACAGCCTCGGCCGATTCGATCTGCACCATCACGGTGATAGTCTCCGCCGCACGGGTGAGGTAGTCCGGTATGCGGTTCCAGCGGGCCGAACGAGCCAACGCCGAACCGACACCACGGACGCCCAATGGTGGGTAATTGCAGGCCGCTACCGCCGCTGCGGCTTGCTGCGCGTCATTAACCATCGGGATGATTAGTGACTGCACGCCAAGATCTAAGAACTGCTTGATAACTACCGGATCATTAACCGGCGGGCGAACCACTGGAATTGTAGGGTAACCGCGGACCGCCTGGAGCTGTGCAAGCACATTTTGCAGATCGTTTGGCGAATGCTCGGCATCAATGAAGAGCCAGTCAAAGCCGGCACCCGCACAGATCTCTGCATTTAGTGCTGAGGCAGAGCAGACCCAGATACCGGTTAAAGCATGATCAGCACCGCGCAAGGCGTCTTTCAGCGATGGGTCTGGCTCTACTCGAAATGACATGTCACTGTTCCCATCGGTCCGTAGTCGGCAAAGACTGTGTCATTTTCATTGACCCACATAGGTCGGGTGAATGAACCGGCCAAGATGATCTCTCCGGCTTTGAGTTTGTCTCCGTGTGGCGCGATTTTGTTGGCCAGCCAGTACACGCCGGCGGCCGGGTGGTTAAGCACACCTGCGGCGACGCCGGTTTCTTCCACCGTCTGGTTCTTGAAGAGAATGCCCGAGACCCAACGCAGGTCGATTGCATCAGGCTTCATGGGATTTCCGCCCATGACCATCGCACCCATGGCCGCGTTGTCGCTAATGGTGTCGACGATGGTACGCCCTTCCATCTCCACGCGAGCATCGAGGATTTCTAAGGCTGGAATGACATATTCGGTGGCTTCAAGTACATCGAAAATATTCGCGTTCGGGCCCTCAATATCCTTCTTCAGCTTGAAGGCAAGTTCCATCTCGACGCGTGCACCGGTAAAGTCAGACCATTTAAAACTGGCGCCCGAGTCGTAGAGCATGTCATCGAAGATGATCCCGTAATCTGGCTCGGTAATACCCGTAGCCATCTGCATGGCCCGCGAGGTCAACCCGATCTTGCGTCCTACGAGTTTGCGTCCGGCGGCTTCCGAGCGCTGACGCCAGAGGTTCTGGACGCGGTAAGAATCTTCCACCGTCATCTCTGGGTAGCGCGCAGTTAGTCGCGGAACCGGAGTGCGAGTGGCTCCTGCTTCGACAAGTTCATCGGCAATAGCCGTGATAGTTTCCTCGGATAGCATCGACGGCTACACCTTTCGCTTTCGAGTTACACCTGCGTGAGCACCGTGGATGATGTAGCTCACAAGGAATAATGCTATCGAGCTTCAAGGCTTCTGGCACATCGTACTAACATTCATACCCCTAATATTTAGCGCAGTGATGCCAAATCTATGCTTTAGCTTCTGCTTTCTTGCACGCTTGCTAGCAAGGCTTCAAAAGGAAGAGTTGTCAGCGGATCGTTGGGATTAGCGGTATCGCTGACCGATGGCGCAATCGAACGCGTATCACCTAAATCGCTATCTGACTGCAAGGCTCCCCCATCGGCAGACAAGGCTACAACGACTTCGCGAGCTGCTCGGCGGGTTCGCTCGGACAGGGTTCCGGCAAGCCCTTGGCCGCCAAAGTCTTCGGAGGCGGCAAATACAGTG
Source organism: Glutamicibacter sp. BW77 (assembly GCF_002332285.1). Lineage (NCBI taxonomy): Bacteria > Bacillati > Actinomycetota > Actinomycetes > Micrococcales > Micrococcaceae > Glutamicibacter > Glutamicibacter sp. BW77. The sequence goes on from NZ_NRGT01000006.1 coordinate 13,844, forward strand.
GTCGGCATAACCTGAGTACGCAGGTAGGAGAAAATTGGCCGCATGGCGTAATCAACGGCGAGCTGATGACGCTGCGAACCGGCGGTTGCGGCCAGAACAACTGGTTTTGCTTCTAATGACCGCGGATCCAGAATATCGATAAAGGATTTAAACAGTCCCGATACTGAAGCAGAGAAGACCGGAGTGACGGACACCAATACATCCGATGCGACCACCGCATCGATAATCTTCTGCAGCGCCGGAGGAGCGAAGCCGGTGAGCATGTTGTTTACAATCTCGTGGGCGTACTCACGTAGTTCTACGTTAAGCACATCAGCTTGGATGCCAGCGACGGCAAGTTCAGTAGCGACACTTTCGCCAATCTGACGCCCCAAAAGTGAAGTGCTCGAAGGGTTACCCAGACCACCAGAGATGACCACGATTGACTTGCTCATTTTCTCATCCTCGATTCAACTTTATATGCGTATGCATGTAATAACGAGAGTATCGCAGAATCTATTCCAGAATTCCGGAAAGTTTGCGAACTCACATTCGCGGATTTTCAGTATTGTGACGCTCGCCAAGGAATTGATATGATCTACCTCATGAGCAATGAACAAGCTAAGCCCGCAAATCAACGCGACATCGAGTCCGGTGTCCGTACCGACTTCCGAAATGCCATGTCCTACGGAAGCTACCTGGATCTGGAACGAATTCTCTCCGCACAGCATCCGGTAAGCGTTCCAGAGCACCATGATGAAATGCTGTTCATCATCCAGCACCAAACCAGCGAGCTCTGGCTCAAGTTGATGCTGCATGAAATGCTCGAAGCGCGCCGGCTGATCGAGGCCGATGACCTAAGCAAGGCGCTCAAATGCCTCGCCCGCGTAAAGCACATTCAGAAAACCCTGACCGAGCAATGGTCCGTACTGGCCACACTGACGCCGCGCGAATATGCACAGTTCCGCGGCTTCCTTGGCTCATCATCAGGCTTTCAGTCATTCCAATACCGGGCGGTGGAATTCATCCTCGGCAACAAACACGAAGGAATGCTCAAAGTACACGAGGCCGATCCACAGGCCCACGCGACACTCACACAGCTGTTGCACGAGCCGACACTGTACGACGCGTTCTTAGCCGCACTCTCCCGCCAAGGATATAAAATTCCTGCCGAAATCCTCGAACGCGATGTCACCAAACCCTGGGAATACCAAGAATCCCTACTCCCGGTGTTCAAGGAAATCTACGAGTCCGAAGATACCGCGTGGAACCTCTATCAGGCCTGTGAAGATTTGGTCGATGTCGAAGATAACTTCCAGGCTTGGCGCTTCCGCCATATGCGCGTGGTGCAACGAACCATTGGTTTCAAAACAGGTACCGGAGGATCCTCCGGCGTGAGCTTCCTTAAACGAGCCCTCGACCTGACGTTCTTCCCAGAACTATTTGCGGTGCGCACCGAAATTGGCGCCAGCTAACTCCCTAGCCGCGTTCGCCCTCGACGATTTTGAGTCACGCTTTGGTAGCGCAGCATCGGTGGTGCGAACCATTGCCGGCCTATACCTTCGCCACCAGAGCGCGCCTATCCCCCGACCTCGGATTATCGAGCTAGCCTGCGCGGCAGGAATTTCCTCTCCCGCAGCACAAACAGCCATCTCTCGGCTCATCGAACGTGGACTGTTAGAAACGGTGCAATCGGGCGAGCTGACAGTCACTGTTCCCGCCAAGGCGATGTTTGCCCGCGGCAATAGACGGATCTTTACGCCACGGCACATGTCGAACGCAGATCGCTGGGTATTAGTTGCCTTCTCCGTGCCTGAATCACTGCGCGCACTACGCCATCAGCTACGCAAACATTTCATTCAGCTCGGTGGCGGACTGGTCTCGGCAGGCCTTTGGATCTTTCCCGAATACCTTCATGCCGAGGTATTAGACGTGCTCAATGCGCTCAAGGCTCGAACGTACGCGACTCTTTTTGTTACTCAAACTCCTCAGTACCCCGGGGATGCCCACCAAGCCGCGGCGCAGTGGTGGGATCTAGCAAAGATTTCAAAGCTGCATCATGCATTCCTTACAGCTACCGCAGGACTCGACGCAACCTCAGCTGACGAACGCATTGCCTACCGAAGCTACGTCACTCTCATCGATGCGTGGCGCGCTATACCTTACCTAGACCCAGGGCTTCCCGAAACGATGCTTCCAGAGGACTGGCCCGGACAGGAAAGCCGACAGCGTTTCTTGGAAATATCAGGATCCTACGAGGGCCGGGCGCGGAGGTACGCTTCCTTACTACTAGGTCACTAACTAAACGTAGCGAACTTGGCTTATGACCAAACTGGAGCGTTGGCGCCGTAAGCCGGCGGAGGTGACAAATAGTCCATTGCAGTTCCCAAGGCACGGAATGGTGGCGGGACGTAGCTCAGCGTTCCGAAGGTGCTGCTCATGGTCCGCAGAATGGGTTTCCGTAGCGGTTCAAGTGGAGCCTTCGTGACGGGTAGGTCAAGCAAGCTTGCGGCGGTGCGTGCCAGCGAAAAGCGCACATGTCCAGTTCGCCTTTGGACACGTCGGGCATCGGCTAAGGCGATGATGGCTGCAGCCAACCCGTAACCGACCGAATGGTCCAACGCCTGCACCGGCAAAGCTCCCGGTTCCCCACGGACATCCTGGTAAATTTCGGCGATTCCAGAGGCGGCTTGCACGATACTGTCGAATCCCCGATTAAACGCGTAAGGGCCCTCATACCCCCAAGCGCAAAGCTCACCAATGATGAGGTTCGGATACTTTTCTCGCAGCAAATGCGCATTTAGTCCAAAGGGCTCTAACGCTCTTGGTCGATATCCGAGCAATACAACATCAGCACCTGCAAGCAGGTTGTGGACCTCACTAAGCTGGTGTGCCTCGCGCAGATCCGCCTCAATACTCTTCTTGCCGAATCCCGTCACAATATATTGACCACTGAGTTCGGGCATGTGCGGCGGGTCTACCCGGAGCACCTCGGCGCCCCACATGGCCAAGGTGCGCGACGCCGTCGGGCCGGCGATTACGCGCGTAAAGTCCAAGACGCGCAGCCCTCGAAGTGGTTTAACTGGGTCATCAGAGTACGTCCAAAGCCGCCCTTGGGTCACTTCACTCATTGTGAAGTCCGCCCAGGGGCCACGCGACGCGCATTTTCCCATCTCAGTATTGTTCCACTGCACCCTTGACCGAACGCTGGCGGCAATTCCGCCATGTTCGGTAATATCTGCCGCCGCATCTTCAGCCGACCGAGTCAGAAGGTACTTCGATAAATTTTCCGATGGCTCAAAATTTATCGCTCGATGCAATGCCCGCTGATGATGTTCATAGTTAGCATGAGTGCGTATCCACCCATCACGAGTGCGAAAGAATCTGGAGTTCACGCCGAACGATGGTATTTGCCGACCATCAACGCTCAGATGCTCGGATGAAGCAAAAACTTGAGCAACCCCGTGAGCATCGACCGAGTACATACCCTCGACATCGATCAATTTATTAATCGCTGCGACGCACAGTTCGGTAGCCGCCAGCGCTAATCCTTCAACATCCAGCGGGCCACCCCACCAGCGACGAGGTCCTTGCCAGTGCTGAGCCCGCTGCCCATCAACGAGACCCTCATGAACAAAATCCGTGTCGAGGCGCGGCAATCGCCCTGAGCCTTCGGTGAACTGATGTGTCGGAAACCGCTTAGGAGGCATTCATCTAGGATGTCATCAGGATCCAGAGCAAGCAAGCAATTCCTGGTAGTCAGGCAAGAGAAATTCTTTCACCGATTAAACACTTTGAGCTCATGTCATTCCCCAACCGGGGAATGACATGAGCTCAATGCGGAAAGCGAACTTAGTTCGCTGGAACGTTCAAGGTCTGTCCGACCATGATCACGTCTGGGTTGGTCAGCTGATCATCGTTCAAGACAAACAGGCCACGCCAGTCCTTTACGCCCAAGCTGTCAGCAATCTCTGCCAAGGTATCGCCGGACTTCACGGTGTAGTTCTTACCCGAGTCGGAAACCTTGATATTGAACACTGGTGCCTTTGGAGCTGCTTCGACATGCTTGCCCGCGTTTGGCTGAGCAACCTTCTTAGAGCTGGTGGTGCGCTCCAGCGACTGCGATGGGGCAGCCTTCTGGGTGCTCTGCTTTGGAGCGGCCTTCTGAGTGCTCTGCTGCTTCGGAGCAGCCTGCTGCTTAGGAGCGGACTGCTTCGGCGCTGACTGGGTCGAGCTGCCCGAAGGGGAACCGCTAATACCTAGCTTCGCGGTACATGCTGGCCATGCACCCCAACCCTGGGCTTTTTGAACCTTGCTTGCAACACGGATCTGCTCGGCCTTCGAAGCCTGGTGGGCCATACCTGAGCCACCAAATGCCTTCCAAGTCGAAGCTGAGAACTGCAGACCACCGTAGTAACCGTTGCCGGTATTGATGGACCAGTTTCCGCCGGACTCACACTGAGCCAACTTGTCCCAGGTGCTTGCAGCCGAGGCTGGCACGGTCGAAGCGACTACCGCGGTGCTTGCAACTGCCACGGCAGCCAAGGTGGCTCCGCCACGACGAATGATGTTCTTGGTCTTCTGCTGGATCATGATTCTCCAGTGCTCTTCCACGCTCAGGCCTTCCTAGGCCATCCTCGTGCACCGCTCAGCGTCGCATTTCGACTTTTCTGAAGCACTGCCATGGCGAGCGGTTTGGAAGTCCCCGCAGTGCGTGTTTCCCCATAACACAGCGAGTGTTATCGAAACGTTATAAATGACCATAGCGCATGACCCCACACCCAACGCAACTCAGGAACCACCCAGAAAGACCGTATTTACAGGTCAAAACACTCAAAAAAATTTTCAGAGAACCAGTTTTTGGATCAACTTCGAGGGTTCTGCCGACCAAAACGTTACGCTCTTTAGGTGGAAATCGATCAGCTGTTTGTGATACACGTTGCATTATTTTCTCAGCATTCACACCGGCCTCTTAAAACTTTAGATAATACGTCGCTCAGGAACGAAAACTGCTGGACAAGCAATCCGGCAAATACCGTCAGCTCCTTTCACGATGATCAGGAAGATGGCAATCGGCTTTCAACTCGCGCCCCACCGCACACTATTTAGGTAGTCTGGAACGCAGAAGGATGAAATGTGCTTCTGCAAGCCGATACTCAAAGGGATCCGATGGCACTGAGAGACCGATTCACCAAGCAACGAATGAGCGAAGCGATGAGTTGTTACCCACGCGCTATGCGTGAGTTCTTCCGTAACGACGGGCTCGACGGTGCAGCTTCGCTTTCTTACTATATGGTGCTTGCAATGTTCCCCGGACTCTTGGCATTAATATCTCTGCTGTCACTAGTGGGAGCCAGCGAGAGCAGTACTCAGTGGATGTTGGATTTGTTGCAACAGAGCCTCGCTGCGAGCGGACAACAAACTAGCGACTCACAGCAACTTGTGGAAACAGCCGAACAACTTCTTACGGGGCTTGCTACCTCCACCCAAGGTACTTTCTGGGCCATTCTCATCGGTTCACTCGGTGCGCTGTGGAGCACTTCCGGTTACGTCACTGCGTTTAGCCGACAAATGAACCGGCTATATGGGGTTCGTGAGGGACGACCCCAATGGAAGCGCCGACCACAGATGTTCGCCATCACTGTGCTCATCATGATAGTCGCAGTCATTTCGCTAGCGTTACTAGTAACTTCTGGTTCCGTCGCACACGGCATTGGAAATATTTTTGGTTTGGGTGACAGCTTTGTACTGATCCTCAACCTTGCTAAACCGCCAGTGCTCTTTGTCATGATCTTATTGGTTCTGGCTTTGCTCTATCACTTCACTCCCAACGTTAAACGCCTGAAATTTCGTTGGTTCTCCCCGGGAACTTTCACCGCGCTGATTGTACTGGGTCTTTCGGCGGTTGGCTTCGCCGTTTACCTTTCCACGTTTGCAAGTTACTCAGCTACCTACGGCGCAATCGGTGGCGTCATCGTTCTTGTACTTGCCTGCTGGATCAGTAATATCGCTTTGATCATTGGAGCGCTAGTCGACATTGAGTTCACTCGCCTGCGGCAATTGCGAACTGGAATGGCTTCCGCAGAAGAAGTACAGCTTCCACTACGCGATGACACTATGGTGGCTCGTGAACAACTCGCTGTATATAAGGACTTGGTTCGCGCTCAAGACATTCGAATTAGTCACGGTGGCGATCCTCTGCAGGACATGGAAATTGACCCATTCGGGCGTACCAAGCGGAAGGCCAAATGGCTTCCTATTGGCATCGCAGCATCTGCAGCTTGGCTCATTTCACGCCGTCGAGTGGTCAAAAATCTACAGCAGCCTCACGATACTTTGGAATCCTAGAAATATTCCGATGGCCCCAAGAAGCATAATGACCAGTAACCACAGGGTGGCAAAAGTTCCGGTAGAACGCGCAATTAAATAGGCGTCGGATTGCTCAATATCTTGGCGCCGCCAGGTATGCACTGCGAGAAGTTTGATGAAATCGCGCAATCCTGAGCAGAAGAGAAAACCGCCCAGGAGTAGAGCCAGATAAATATAGGCACTGGAAGGCGCAAAGAAAACCACTCCGAGTGCAATCACGGCACTTGCACTACACACCACAAATGCTGGCCAATTACGTACGAACACCAGAGCGAGCACGAAGAATAAGGCGTAAATCCCTAAGGCCCTGCCTGCATATCCTGTGGCAGTAGCCCAGAGTAATGCAGCTGAGATTAACAGCGGCGCGGGGTACCCAAAGATCCCTGAGATGATAATCGAGGCTTTGCCACGGCCTCTACTCACCACTTCTCCAGAGTGATCCCATCCCAAACGGAGTCCGGTGACAAAGCGTCCGGTAAACAACGCACTGATGACATGGCCCAATTCATGTACCAAAGTTGAATACATTCCAGTGATACGCCAAATCGGTCGTGGAAGAACCAGTCCCAGCACCAAGACTAAAAGTACAACCCACTGTCCGGTAGCCAAGTCGACAATCTGCGGTTGCCACAAACGGTCCCAGGCATCGTTGAAGTTTACGGTCATGTCCATTCCCAAAGTCCTTCGCTCGCCAAGTGTCACCATTCTTTCAATCCCCGCACGATTCGCCCGGTTGCCACTTCGTCTATGTCGAAACTTCTGGGGATCGTCACAGGTGACGGTCATAGCCTTGAGCACGTCAATGTAAGAGTTTTATCTATGGAGGTTTTGATGTCTCGTTTGGCTTCTACCGCTATTGCAGTCACCGGTTTGACCGGCGGCTACGCCACTGGCCGCATCACCGAGAAGCGCCCGCTGGCTGCGGTGGTCCTGGCAGTTGCTGGTACTGGAGCATTTTTGCTCTGGAAGAAGGATGCTGGAACTGTGAAAGCAACCGCCCTAGTCACGACCTATCTCGTTGCTTTTGGCGCATCACATCCACTGTCTAAGAAAATTGGCGCATGGCCAGCGGTTAACTCGGTAACTGCAGCTGTAGGCGTGCTTTCGTTGATCTTGGGTGGAGCTAAGAAGGGCCAGTAAGTCGGGGCAATATACCTCAAACTGTCGGGGCCGAGTGCTACGTTGACTAGGTAAGCATTCAGTCTGTGAAAGGCACCGGCCCCGTGTTCTTCCTTGGTGATCAGTTCGTCTTTTCCGCTAGTGATCTAACGGTCGCCGTCGAGTGCCAGTATCAGTCGTTGTTCCTACTCGATGTGAGGCTCGGACGTCGTGAAAAGCCTGCGAAGGTCACCGATGAGATGCTTCAACGAACTGCCGAGCTTGGCGACGTTCACGAGCATAAGGTGCTCGCTGAACTGATCGAAAAGTATGGCGATTACGACCCTCATACCGGCACGGGTGTGAAACAGTTCTTGGGCCGGCCCGTGATCAATGAAGCAGCGCTTAAAGCGGCGCACCGCGAAACTATTCAGACCATGCGTCAGGGTGCTGACGTAATTTTCCAGGCCACTTTTTTTGACGGAAACTTCATCGGATTTGCTGACTTCTTAGTCCGTCAGCCAGATGGCAGTTGGGCCGTGTGGGACACCAAACTTGCACGCCATGCCAGGGTCTCAGCGTTACTGCAGGTCGCTGCATATGCCGACCAGCTTCAAGCAGAAAACATCGACGTACATCCCCAAACCACTCTGGTCCTAGGTGACGGCACCCATTCGGTGCATCGCATCGACGAGATCTTGCCTGTGTTCCGCGCCCAGCGGCAACGATTCACCACTCTGGTCAAAAACCATATCGAGTCCAACCATCAAGCCGATTGGGACTCAGATTCAGTTCGGCTGTGTGGACGCTGCGATTTCTGTGCCGAGCAGGTCGCTGCTACACGCGACGTATTACTGGTAGCCAACATGTCCATGGTGCAACGTGAAAAGTTACGCCGCCAAGGTGTCTACACCATTGACCAACTGGCCGGTCTCACTGCGATGGAAGGCACATCTCTGGCGCGCACTGTAGATCAAGCACGGATGCAACTGGGTATTGGCGAAATCGATGGAACCGAACATGGCGTCTCGTACCGGGTGAAATCTACCCAAACGATTACTGCCCTGCCCAATCCGGATCAAGGAGATATCTTCTTCGACTTCGAAGGGGATCCGTTATATCAGGAACCCGTGGATCAGACCTGGGGTCTGGAATATCTTTTTGGCGTCGTTGAACATGACACGGGTTCGCCGGTATTCCGTCCGTTTTGGGCGCACAGCCGAGCCGAAGAACGACAGGCATTCCTCGACTTCATTGAGTATGTTCAACAACGCCGCCAACAATTCCCGCATATGAAGATCTACCATTACGCTGCCTACGAAAAAAGTGCATTGCGTAAACTCTCCCAGATCCATATTGCTGGCGAAGAAGAAGTTGACCAATGGCAGCGTGAAAGTTTACTGATTGATCTCTACGAGACAGTTCGCAACTCGCTGGTGGTTTCTACCCGTTCTTATTCGATCAAGAAGCTCGAACCCCTGTATATGAAAGAGCATCTGCGTTCCGGTGACGTCACCGATGCTGGGGCCTCGGTGGTGGCTTACGCCCAATACATGTCAGCGTTGGACTCTTCTTCAGATCAACAGGCCGCCCAAATTCTCGAATCTATTGCCGATTACAACGAATACGATTGCCTCTCAACACTGCGCCTGCGTGATTGGCTTCTCTCACTGGTCAACTTCCAGCCCCAGACCCTCCCTGAGGTTTCGCTTTTAGATGAGGTCACAGATGAATACGAACCCACCGAAGAAGAAGTACGCCTCCAAGACTATTTAGCTCAACTTCCGCCGAACCAAGTACTAAGCAATGATGACCGCGCCATCGCCATGGTGGCTGCGGCCACCGGATATAACCGACGTGAAAAGAAGCAATTCTGGTGGGAGCACTTCGATCGCTTGTCCCCGCCCATGGACGATTGGTCCGATGTGCGTGGAGTGTTCCTCGTAGACTCAGCCGAAATTCTCGAAGATTGGCACAAAGCCACGGATCGTGCTCGCACCCTAACGCGCGTGAGTAAGATCTATGGAACTCTTGCCGAAGGTTCACTGCTTAGCCCGGGGTCCGGAGTCTTTGCGATGTACGCCGGACCTCTACCCGAGGGCATGGAAGTAGACGAGGATGCATTACGTGGAGGTGCCTTCAACGCCACGGTCGTAGAGGTCGGTGAAGGATGGATCAGTCTGGCAGAAAAGACTAGTGGCAAGATCCCCGAGTATGGGTCCTTCCCGGTGGCACTGACCCCGGGACAACCCATTGCGACCAAAAGTATCGACGAAGCACTCACCCAAATCGCCCAAGAAGTTGGATCGATGGTTCCTGCGCTGCCCCAACAGCCAGGGATCGATATTCTGCGGCGCATCCCGCCACGCCTGAAAACTCTTCCGGCACCAGCCGCCCCTTTGCTCATGGAGGGTAACGCTCAGGTATACCCCGCTGTGGTTCAAACCCTCAAGGATCTTGATCACTCATATCTTGCCGTTCAAGGTCCCCCAGGCACCGGAAAGACTTTTGTTGCTTCACATGTGATCCATGCTCTGGTCAATGAAGGATGGAAGATTGGCGTTGTCGCCCAATCCCACGCCGTGGTTGAGAACGTCCTACGTAAAGCCATTGAGGCTGGTGTGCACCCGGATCAGGTAGCTAAGGAAGTCAAACATAAAGATCCAGTTCCGTGGACGGGTATAAGCCCTGCCTCACTTGATGAGGCTTTGAGTTCACCGGACGGTGCTTTAGTCGGTGGCACGTCGTGGACCATGACAGGCAAGCGAATACCCGCCGGAAGTTTAGATCTGCTCGTTATCGACGAGGCCGGACAGTTTTCCTTGGCCAATACCCTGGCGGTCTCGAGGGCAGCCCGGAACCTGTTACTGCTCGGTGATCCACAGCAGTTACCTCAGGTCACCCAAGGGACTCACCCACAACCGGTAGATGAGTCGGCTTTAGGTTGGCTCTCTGAGGGCCGTGCGGTCCTCCCTGAAGAGTTGGGATATTTCCTAGCAACCTCTTGGCGGATGCATCCAGAACTATGCCAAAAAGTCTCGGCATTGAGCTACGACCACAAGTTGTTTTCCGCACCAGCCGCCGGGCGCCGTGAGCTTGACGAATCGCTTCCAGGCGTTGAAACACATTTTGTGCACCACCAAGGCAATACGACCAGCAGCATCGAAGAAGCTACTGCCATTGTGGAGCTTGTTCGGGAACAGCTGGGCAAAACGTGGAATCCTGGTAGCGCCGAACCAGCACGGGCGCTGGCCCCGCGCGATATTCTCGTCGTCGCTGCCTACAATGCACAAGTAAATTTGGTGCGTGATGTGCTGGAGGCCGAAAATCTTGCTGAGGTGAGAGTCGGCACGGTGGATAAATTCCAAGGCCAGGAGGCCCCGGTAGTACTGGTGACTATGGCTTGTTCCAGCGCCCAAGACGCGTCCCGAGGCATCGAGTTCTTGCTCAACCGAAACCGTATCAACGTGGCGATCTCGCGCGGTCAATGGAAAGCAGTGATTGTACGTAGCGAACGATTGACGGATTTCCTTCCCTCAAATCCTGCGGCGCTCTCACAGCTTGGCGCATTTATGGCGCTTTAGCCAATACGGCACGGATCGACCCTGCTCACTGCCTAACGTGCTGGGTCGATCACTTTTTCAACGTCGAAGAAGCTATCCAACACCGGGCGGTCTCCACGTTGTTCTTTGGCGAATTGCAAACCATCAATGTTGATTCGCATTTGTCGTTGATAGTCATCTCGTTGTTGCATCCAAGCAGTAACGGTCCCATCAACTCCGTAGAAATATTTGAACCCTTCTTCTTTCAGCAGCTCGTATTTAGCCCCTGAATAAGATCCGGTACGCGCAATATCTGAACCGAAGGGGTAAATAAACTGGTCTGTTTTGCCTATGATCGGTTCAACTTCGTCTTTCCACAGCTTCATATCCCGTTTAAAACGTCCGAGGTCAACTGTGCCCGTCGCAATGTGCCCCCACGAATGTGAAGCAAAGACCCAGCCTTCTTCCTTCATTGCGTCGGCGATCTTGATTGCAGTTTCGCGATCCTTCTTAAGATTTTTGTTATCAGGATATTGGCTTGGTGAGGTACGGTAACCGAAAACTCCGTTGTATCCAGTCATAGCGATAATTCCGCGAGCATCTCGATAGGAGAAGTCAGGATGTTCAGTAACGAAGTCGTCTAGGATCGTAGTCATGTCGTAGGCGCCAACGTGTTTTTTCCCGGAAGCATCTACATATTCGTTACGGACTTTGCCCTTCTTGTCCAAGACCAACCGGTCTGCGAATCCATCACCCTGCATATATTCGTAATAGCTCAAATCATCGAGCGATAGGACGATGGGCTTCTTCCCGGCCGGAATCATGATCTTTCGGTAACTCATGTTCTTCTTCTTATCCAAGCCCGCAAAATCAGCCGGATTCACCAGAACAAAATCACGGCTGTAAAGCTCGTCAAGGATGGCTTCGAACTCTCTTTGCGTCACCATGTAATCTTCATAACCCTGAGCCGTGCTTTCATCGTCAAAGGCGCGCTTTGGATCAACCACTAATGAATGGAAGAACAAATGCGGGATTTGATCCGGATGTTCCCACGCATGAGCGTCTTTCTTTTCCGTTTCTAACCCGCGCACAAGCTCGTTAAGTTTTTTGCTGGGGTCGTCTTTGGCAAGCTTGATCGCCTTGGCATAGTCATAACCGTCTGCCAGCTTATTGATCTGCGCCAAAATGCTTTGTTCGCGCTTCGCTTCCGCTTCGGCCTTCTGTGAGGCTTCGGCCTCCTGAGATGCACTGTTCATTGAAACTTCGGGGTCACTTTGGTCACTACAACCGGCTAAAGCCAAGATGACTGCAGCCACCATCGCGATCTTGATGAGCTTCACTATGCGCCCCTTCCTTGAAGACGACGATCCCCGTGGATCAACGATTTATCCATGCCATCACCTTGTTTTTGACCTTACACACTCTTCTCAAAGCATTGAACCCTGTGACGTGAATCCTAGGGCAACAACTTGATTACATTTTTTGATGCAGAAATTCTCATATGAACCTTCACGCTCAATGACTTAGAATTAGTAGGTTAGGCGTCGAAAGATCAAGGATGTACATGCAGCCCTCGCATCGCGCGAATAGCTTGTGGCTTCAGTCCCAGCAGTTCAAGAGTTCGGCATCATATCGGCTTCTCACCGCGCAGCCTTGGGCCGTGGCCTTTATTCGCTCGGAATTTACTGCAGACAAGCCACGTGTCGCCATGGAACTTTTCCATGCTTCGTTGGATTCGTTTCTGAAATTAGCTCGTACCAGTGATGAACAGATCCCGCAGACTTACTCTGCCCAAGACTTCGCGGAGTCATGGGTTAAACAAGGGCTCTTGACCCGACCCTTGATTGACGGACGTTTTGTGTATGAGCCAAGTGCCCAGACCTTACGAACATTGCGCTTCTTAGCGGACTTTTCTACCGATGACTCACATCTGAACTCCTCTCGACTGAACACGTTGTTGTCTTCGCTGGAATCTTTGGCCCACGAAACAGACCCAGATCCACAAGCGCGAATCCGAGCTTTAGAATCGCAGATTGCCCTACGCCAGGCACAAATTGATGAGTTGCGCACCGGGGATGACCCGGCCGTGTTGTCTCGTGCCACCGCCCTCTCGGCTGCACGATCTGTCCTTGATTTGGCTTCTAGCCTTCCGGCAGATTTCCGTCGTATGCGCGACGGCGTTCAGGAGATGCTGTACTCCTTACGTGAAGATATCTTGGATGCGTCCACTGCTAAGGGTGTAGCCATCGGTCAGGTGCTGGAAGCCGACCGGCAACTTCGTTCTACCTCCGAAGGCGAAACCTTCCGCGGATTCACCGAGTTCCTCAACTCTCCGGATGCACAACAGCGGTTCCGTGCCGCACTCTCCGAAGTACTTGAGCGCGATTTTGTTGACGACCTCGACACCCCTGAACGTCAGATTCTCACCAATTTGTTGCGTGAATTGCGTCGCCAAGCGGCCGAAGTTCATACTTCCTACGGCAAACTCTCCGAATCTTTGCATGCCTTCGTGCAATCAGAGGATTACCAACAGGCGCAATTGCTACGCCACGCGGTACGTAACGCGGAGACTGCGATCATGAAGTCAGTGACGCTCAAACCGCGCAGTGGTTTGGCACCGCTTGAGTTATTCGCCCCGCAATTTATGACCCTAGCGGGACTCGGAGTATTCGACCCTTCCGAGCATGTGGCCCCACCGCCATTGGCGGCGGCACCGGAATACAGTGTCTCCGATATCGTGCGTACACCGTCGACTCCCGAAGCAGATATGTCGTTCCTGCGCGAAGCGGTCACCGAGCATCTCGGTGCTAGCCCGCACGAACGAGTACCGCTAGATAAGCTGTTCCACGTTCTGCCTGAGACGCATCGCCATTTGAATACGGTGCGAGCCTTAATTGAGATTGGCCGTGCAAATGGCGAATCGGTGAGTGAAACACAAATGATGACCCTCAGCTTCAAACAGGTTGATGGCACCGAACGTACCGCTATTCTTCCCGCCCTGACTTTCACGAAGGAGCCGCTATGACCAGCACCAGCTCGTATGCTGCACCCATCACCGATCCGCTCTTCGACGGGGATCTCGGAAATTTCTCCTTAGAGTTACGTCAGTTGCTAGTGCGTCTATTGCGCGGCCCGTATCTGGATGGGTCAGTCGATCCGGCTGCATGGCAGTTGTTGCTGGATCAGCAAGAGGTCGTCAGCGCTTATGTTTCGGAAATCTTCCTCTCCGTAACCTTGGATACGGATCGAAAAATCGCGATGCTCACCCCTGCACAGATCGATCAGGTGCATACCACCCCGATCGCCCCACGCCGCGCGCTCAAACGAGACGAAACATTGCTGGCACTGCGTCTTCGTCTGCTATTGGAACAGCATTCTGGTACCGGAAGTGACGCTGTCCTTTCCCGGAATGCAATGCATGAAATTTTGGCTGAGCACCGAAGCGCCTCGGACCGTGATGATAAGCGGTTTGCTGAATCTTGCGATGCCGCGATAGCTCGCCTTAGCGCCTTACGGTTGCTGACCGGAACCGAATTGGTTGACGAATTTCGCATTTCCCCGGCGCTGGCAATGGCACTTCCTATTACACGGATCGAAGATATCCCCCGATACATTGCCGCTATTGATGCCAATGAATCGACTCTAAATCTGTTATCTGAGGGCTCCGATGAGCTGTCCTTAGACTCGACCGAACTGGTGCAGGAGTAATCCATGAGTATTGAAATGACGCTCCCGCTCGGTGGGGCGACTAATCCCGGACAGCATCGACTATCGCGGATTCAAATCGTTAACTGGGGCACTTTTCACGGCCTACACAATCTAGCCATTGACAGAGCCGGAACTCTAGTGACCGGTCATCCAGGCGTGGGTAAATCCACCTTGTTTGATGCCATGGGACACGTATTCTTCGCAACACCAAAACTCAACGAGTCAGCCAACGACGCGACAGCGCGTGCTGACCGTCGAACAACTTTCTCCTACATGCGTGGACGCAAGTTCAAAACCAGCTCGGGTACCGTATATCAACGCCCCGGCGCCACGTGGAGCGCGATCTTGTTGGGCTACGAGGACGGTTTAGGCAATACCGTGAGCCTTGGTGCCGTCTTCGATCTACCTGATGCTGGTCTAGAGAATCAGGTGTCCAAGCATTACCTGCTTTCCGAGTCCTCGCTAGATATTGCACAACTGGAACACCACGGTCCTCGACGTTTTACTGTCTCCTCGTTGTCTAAATCTTTAGAACCAACCGAAGCATTCGACACACATAAGGCTTTTATCGAACGTGTGCGCCGTCGCCTAGGTGTCGAAAGTGATAAGGCCTTTGCTCTGCTCCGCACCTTACAAAACGGTAAGGGCCTGGCCAAGGGCGTTAACCAGTTCTTCCGCCATGAAGTATTAGAAGAACCCACCACATTAAAAGCGGCCGCCGCCGCGGTCGAAGACTTCGCGCACCTGCGCGGCATCTATCGCCAGTTGGATACTGCACGCGCGCAACGCGATGTCTTGGCGCAGGTACCGGCACAAGACAAAACCTATCGCACCCTGGCCGAGCGCATCGGAGCAACCGAGCAGTTGCTCCACAACGACATTCAGGAACTTGAAACTAAGGTTCGTCACCACCTATTGCGCAACGACATGTCGCGCCATCAGGATGAGTTGTCACAGCTTAAGGACCAAGAACAAGACCTCCTGGAGCGGAAGAGCCAGACCGAAGGGCAGCTTCGAACCCTTGAAGCGGCTCATGACTCTACTGGTTCTGCCTCGCTCATGCTTTTGGAACGCGAAGCCGATTCGGCCCGTAAAGCACTGTCTGAGAAAGAGTCAGCATTACGCGCACTTCAGGAACAGGCGGCCGAAGCGGGCCTGAATTTGGAATTCAGCGCCACCGGACTTGATGACCTACGTGCCAACGCGACCCGGACCATGCAGCAACTTGCCTCCATCACCAAGGACGCGCAAACCGTCGAATACGAGGCTATGGCTTCGCTGATGTCGCTGCGCAAACGAGCAGAGACCCTAGACGAACAGATTCGTTCCTATCAACGTCGTGGCACCAACATCGATGATCGTTCGGTGGCAGCCCGCCGCGCGATCGCTTCGGCCTGCTCGCTGAGCGAAGAGCAGCTACCGTTCGCTGGCGAATTGATGGATGTAGCAGCCGATTCCACCATTTGGAGATTAGCTGCGGAAAAGGCCTTACAGTCTTTGGCCCGAACGATTTTAGTTCCCGGCGAATTCCTGAACCAAGTCACGCACGCTATCGATGAGCTCGATGGGTTGGGACGAGTCCGTTGGGCTGATATTTCCGTCAAGCCTCGGCAAACCGAAGCTGGACCAGCCGATCTAGTAGCTAAGCTAGATTTTGCTTCCGGTGAAGCTGGTAGGTGGTTGCGTGCCAAGATCACCGCCGATTACCCGTTGGTTTGTGTTAAAAATGATGCGGCAATGCACGTCCATCCCAAAGCCATCACCCCTGCAGGAACAATAAAAACCGGCACAGGCAGCTTTGAACGCGATACCCGCAATCTTCCGGCTTCGGACTACCTGCTCGGTTTCACTAATGAATCCAAAATCTCGGAACTGCAAAATAAAGCTGTACTCCTTCAGGAGAAGATCCAGAAGGCTCACCAGTCCGCGGATGAACGGACCGCGGCAAAAAATAAGGTGCTCGCTAAGTCCCAGAGCTTGGCAGCTATCGTGGCGGACGAACGTAATTTCGCCCAGCTCGATGCCTCGCCGGCTTTAGAAACACTTCGCCGAAGTGAGCAGAAGCTCGGTGATGCGCTAGTACTTTCAGGAGATTCTTCAAAGATCCGGCAACAGATTGACAGCGCCAAGGCTACGTCGGATCAGTTAGTTGGCGAACTCGCGTTGGTTCGTTCGCGGGTTGGTGATTTGGAACTTCAGATAGACCGAGCCAAGCAGTTGCTCGCCTCAATTGATGTCGCAGAAGCGACCAGTGACTGGGTCCAGTCAGTGCCTAGCCACTTACGCGAACATGCAATTCTTGGTCCGGTTCTGCACCAAGTTGCCGCAGGTGAATGCCCACCCGCTGACGCCATCGCTGAAGCCTTCGCTGAAGTAAAGATCCAACTCGGCGGCCAGCTCAATGACCTCAGCTCGCAACGCCATGAAGTCGGCGGGGTACTGAGCGAAACCTTTAAACGGTTTGCTCGCGAGTTTGGAACTTCCCACGCTCAAACACACGGTACGAGCCCGGAGGCGGCGGAACACTACGCCACCCTGCACGGGCAGATTATCGCGGACGGGTTACCGCACCATGAGGCACAGTTCCGTGAATACTTCGCGAATCGTTCCTACGAGCGTTTCAGCGATTTATTGCAGTTGCTCGATGAGGAACGTCGGATGATTTCTGAGCGTATCAAGCCGTTGAACCAGATTCTTGCTGACGTCACCTTCGAACACGGTTCTATTCTGCGTCTGGAGGTTGAAAACTCCATACCTGTCGAGGCAGGGACGTTCCGCAAGGAATTGAAGGCAGCGCTCTACGATGCTTACACGACGAAGGAAGAAAGCACGTTGGCGAAGTCCTATCAGGCTCTTGAGTCGTTGGTTTCGGCGCTAAGCGACCCTGGACTCAATGCATGGCGTTCAACGGTCTTGGATGTTCGTCAACACGTGGTGATTAGCTGTAACGAGCACAAACCGAACGGTGAAATCGAAACAGGGTTGGAACCGGGCACGCTTTCCGGTGGTGAGGGTCAACGCTTTACCTCCTTCATTATGGGCGCTGCCTTGGCTTATCAGTTGGGGTTCGCCTCGGCTGGTTTCACTTCCTATGGCACGGTAATGATTGATGAGGCGTTCATTCAGGCTAACTCCGAATATGCCGCGGCCGGCATACGAGCCTTGCAAGAGTTCGGTTTTCATCTGGTGCTTGCGGCACCAGAGGACAAGATCGATTTGAGCCGTCATTTGGGTTCTATTACCGACATCATCAAGCATCCTGGTTCTAACATTTCTGGTTTTGTCACCACCGGACGGTCCCCCGCCATGGCGACAAGTATTACCTTGCGTAATTAGTCAGGGACGAAAAAGGGAGGCAACGCAATTGCGTTGCCTCCCTTTTTACTTCCTTGACTATGTCAGGTGTTCGCGTAGGTGCACTGAAATCAGCGAAACTCGAAGGTGTAGATCATCAGTTGTATCCAGTCGAACCTAGCAATATTCCACCGTGACAGTGACTAGTTTGCACGAATAGTCTTATCCGTCAGCAGAGGGCCGAGCGAACTGATTTGCAACTCATCCGGCCCCCTTTTGCTCGCCATTTATTATTCGGTGGCGAGTCCCTCTACTGGGGAAAGCTTCGCCGCTCGACGCCCTGGGGTAATCGAGGCAAGCAACGCCGCAACCAAGCTCACAGCTAGAACTGCTGCCAGCTGAGCCCACGGGATTTCATACTGCATGCTTCCCAAACTGGACAGGGCCGAATGTGCTCCGAGCAGGCCGTAGATGGCGCCCAAGATCAATCCCAATAATGCCGCAACTCCGCCGATGAGTACTGCTTCAGTAGCGAGCATGGAACGCAACTGCTTCTTTTTCAGACCCAGTGCCCGAAGGAGTGCGTTCTCTCGTGTTCGCTCAAGTACCGAAAGGCTCAGTGTGTTGGCCACGCCAATCAACGCGATGAGCACGGCTACAGCTAGAAGCCCCGAGACAATCATCAGCAACACATCGATAACCTGGGAGAACATGAATTTTTCCATGACGCCTCCGCTGACCCGAGAGTTTTCGACATTAGCGACATCGGCGATGGTCTCCACCAGCGTATTAATTTCCGTGTTGGACAGCGATGGGTCAACTTTGATTGCCACCCCGGACATTCCGTCTTTGTCTGAAATTCCCAGATTCTTTGCTGTTGCTTCGGTCAAGGTATTTTCGACAAAACTGGCCGAGGTAGTTTTCAGTTTCACTTCGTTGCCGTTCACTTCGGCAAATTTTGATTCGTTCTGCCACCAGGTGGAGAGCAGTTCGCCATCCTTCGGAACGATCTTTTGGTCAAGCACCACCGATGAGTATGACTGTGGATCAACGATCATTGCGTATTCTTCGCTCGTCGAACCGTTTAGGAAGTCGATATTGACTGTGCGCATTTGGTAAGCAGCGGCGTATTCAATACCCTCGACGTTGGCGAGCTTAGCTGCCAACTCATCACTATTTTTCGTATCTTGCTGTACTTGCAAATCAATAGGGTATTCACCGCTAATGCTGCCGTTGAGCGTGGCTTTTGCACTCTGTCCTCCGACCATAATCATCGACACCAGGGTGACTCCGATCAACAATGCTGTGGCAGTCGCGGTGGTTCTTCCAGGGTTTCGAACTGCGTTAAGCGAAGCTAATCTTCCAGCTACTGAACGCCCAGCTAATAACTTGCCTACGCCGAAGACGGTGGCAGGGACAAACAGTGAGGCAAGCATGAGGATGCCTGGGAAAGAAAGCAGTCCTCCGGCAAAAGCGATGAGCAGGTCACCTTTGTACGCTCCGAAGCCCAATAGTGCCACCCCGGCCAAAGTAAGTAACGCTCCAAAGATTATTCGAACTAGTCCCGCACGATTCTTCACGCTCGCCGCATCGAATGGACGCAACGCCGCAAGCGGTGCCAGGCCCATAGCGCGGCGTGCAGGTACCCATGCAGCCAACACCGTCATGAGGATTGCGACTACGAGCGGAACGATAATACCGCGTGCGTCCAAGGCTAATGTGGCGTAGGACATTTCCGGCACGAAACTGCGCAATAGCTGGATCAACCCAGCCATGAGCGCAATGGCCATCATCATGCCGATTACCGAAGCAATGATGCCGATCAGCAACGCCTCGATCAGTACCGACTTTCGAATCTGTGCACGTTTTGCGCCAAGAGTACGAAGAAGCGCGAGCTCACGGGTGCGCTGAGCGATAACTACCGAGAATGTATTCATGACGACTAAGCCGGTGACCACCAAGGCCACCAAAGCAAAGACCAGGAGGATGATGGTCAGCTGATCGGTTCCACCGGTCATGCTCGCCACATCTTTCAGCACCTGCTCGTCGGCGGTATTGACCACCACGTCAGCCATACCCTTGTCACTAAAATACTGTGCGATCGTGGATTTCGTCTGAGCGATGTCCCCCTTCGCATCGATCATGAGCAGGTTCATTCCAAAATCTTTGCCTGCTAGTCGCTCCCAGGCGCTTTCTTCCATGGCTAGTTGCGCATAGGAAGAAAACATTGGGTCTGTGGTCGTCTCAACGATCCCGACCACCTTCAGTTCACGCGTCTTGTTCGCCTCATCCATCGCGGTGACCGCCACGGTATCGGAGATCGAGACACCCATTTGCTCTGCATGTTTCTCATCGAGAACCACTTCCTCCGCTCCCAGTGGAGCGCGGCCTTCAAGCATAGTCATACCCGAAAGTTTGTGCTCGGGAGAGATCGGCTGCATCATCACGCTGTAGCTGTTTTCCCCGGTGTGGAGGTCCGCGCCGAAGAAACCGTTGCCGTAGACCCCGGAAGTGTCCGGAAGTTTACGAACCTCACGAACCACATCCATGGTCAGACTGCTCGTCTCAGCATCCGCAGGCGTCAATTGCCAATCTACGGAGGCGACTAAATCGGCGTTTTTGTAGGCATCGCCGACGCTGTTTTTGAGTGTTGCACGAGTAGAGGAATCTACCGCGAGGGTAGCACCGAGGAAGGCGGTACCAATGGCTACTGCGAGAAGCACAGCGATATATCGCCGAGCATAAGTTTTGATGTTGGCTAAAGCTACCTGAAGCATGGTCCTACTCCGCTAGGGAGGCGAGTGCCTCGGTGACGCTGGCGACGGTGGGATTTTCTAGAGAACCGACGAGGGTTCCATCCTTCATAAGCAACACGGTGTCAGCGTAGGATGCTGCTGCCGGGTCGTGGGTCACCATAATGATGGTTTGTCCCATTTCACGGGTCGAGGTGCGCATCAAGGAGAGCACTTCCGCGCCGGTGCGGGAATCCAGATTTCCGGTAGGTTCATCGCCAAAGACTACCTCTGGGCGAGTGAGCAGGGCTCGGGCCACCGCTACACGTTGTTGCTGACCACCGGAAAGCTCATGTGGTTTGTGTGTGAGACGGTCGCGTAAGCCCAGCGCATCGATGACCACATTGAACCATGAACGATCGTGCTTTTTGCCGGCTAGCGACAATGGAAGCAGGATGTTGTCTTTGGCATTAAGCGTGGGAACCAAGTTGAAGGACTGAAAGACGAAGCCGATCTGTTCACGGCGCATGGTGGTTAACTGATCATCATTTAGCTCGGTGAGGTTCTTGCCACCAATGATGATTTCTCCAGCATCGGCGTTGTCCAAGCCTGCCAGGCAATGCATCAAGGTCGATTTACCGGAGCCGGAGGGCCCCATGATGGCAGTAAAGCGTGAGCGAGCAAATGCCACGTCAACTCCGCGTAGTGCCTCTACTCGGGTGCTGTCGTGCCCATAGGTTTTAGTAAGTCCTCGCGCTTGAACTGCGTAGTCGGTTACTTGGTGCGTTTCTGATGTCATGACTCAATTATATAAATCTCCTAGCCAATTCAGGATCGGCCAGAAGGTCTGTATCTTCGGTAGGCAAATCATACCCAGGGATGAGAACGCATGGTCTTAACTCAACATCTAGCATTTACAGCCGCTAGCATTGCGAGTGATACGACGAGTCTCGGTGGCTTTTCGGTTCAATTTGGAAAGTTGAATGCTCAATACTTACCTCAAAATGGTCGGCAACACATTGCTGCAGATCGCGAAGTAGTTGGCCCGTGGCGCCGGCGGTAAACATTCGGTCTTCGGCAACGATGTGCGCGGTCAGTACCGGCAGGTTTGACGCAATCTGGCTAGCATGGAGATCGTGGACCGCGATCACTCCGCCCTGTTGTTCCAAGTGCGCCCGAACAGCTTCCAGATCCAACCCTCGCGGAGTCGATTCAAGCAAAATATGTGTGGTCTCGCCCAGTAGTTTAACCGCTCGTGGCACGATCAATGCTGCGATGACGATCGCGGCGACCGAGTCGGCACTCGTCCAGCCAGTGAAATGGATTACTAGCGCGGCAATGATGACCGCAACCGACCCCAAAGCATCATTGAGTACTTCAAGAAACGCTGCACGCATATTCAGGTTTGCTTCGCGTCCACCGGAGATAATCCACATGGCAATGAGGTTTCCAACCAGGCCGATGATGCCGAAGATGAGCAGCCCTTCAGCGTGTACTTGTGTCGGTATAAAGAGCCGGCGCACCGCGTCGACTGCTGCGTAGATTCCGACAGCAAGTAACAGCGCAGACTGCACGGTCGCGGAGAGCACCTCGGCTCGGCGGAACCCCCAAGTGCGTTTGAGCGTTGGTTTTCGCAAGACAAGGTTAGCCGCGGTCAAGGCGAGTAATAGTCCGAATGAATCAGTCAGCATGTGCGCCGCATCAACAAGCAATGCCAACGAATTTGTCAGCAACGCGCCGACCACCTCGGCGACCAGAATGGTTGCAGTAATGACGAATGCCCAGGTAAGCCTGGTGCGGTTCACCGTCGAGTGGTCATGACTATGCCCGTGCCCAGACCCGTGATCGTGTGCCATGGTTAGACCTCCTCTGGCTGATTCGGGTGCTCTTCATGCCAATGATGTTCACTGCCGGTGACGCTTGCCAATGCCACCGCTTGGGTGAGGAGCAAAGAAAGTTGTGTGCTTTCCGTTCGTGAATAAAGGCTGGCCCTGCCTTGAGTGCGTACGGAGACTAAATCGCTTTCGCGCAGGCAGGCTAAATGTGCGCTGACGGTGCTTTGGGCCAGCCCCAGGTGTTCGGTGAGCTCTTTGACTTTGTGCTCGCCAGTTTTAAGGTGTTCCAGGATGAGCAGCCGAGTAGGGTCGGCCAGCGCATGAAATAGCGCGGCCATTTTTTTGCGCTGTGTTGCCTGATCTGCTGCATCGTCAACTGACATTATCATCGCCATCTGACGATGATATCCCAGAAGCTCGCCTTTAGCGATTAATGTGACGCCATCTCATACAGCCCGAAAGTGGCAAGATGAAAGGATGAGTGAAGATCTAGTCATTGGCGTAGATGGTCTCGCGCGCCCATTTTGGGCTTCGACCAATGCGATGCTCCGCGATTATTACGACTCCGAGTGGGGTATGCCAGTCACCGGAGAACAGGCGCTCTTCGAACGCCTTTGCTTAGAAGGTTTCCAATCGGGCTTGTCTTGGTCGACAATTCTGGCCAAACGAGAAAATTTTCGCGCCGCTTTCTGCGACTTCGACCCGCAACTGGTTGCCGGGTTTACCGAGCATGATTATCAGCGACTCATGAGCAATCCTGGCATCGTGCGAAATAAACTCAAGATCCGCGCCACCATCAACAACGCCCAGGCAACACTCGATTTACGCAAGTCTGGCGGCTTGTCCGAATTCATCTGGTCTTTCAAACCCGATTCCACCCCCGAGCCGACGACCTATACCGAAATCCCGACTCAGAGCATTGAGTCAAAAGCGCTAGCTAACGCATTAAAAAAGCGTGGATTTAAGTTTGTTGGTCCCACAACCATGTTCGCCCTCATGGAAGCAGTGGGCATAGTCGACACGCATCTAGTCGGTTCGCATCGGCGTGGGTCCTCTGGAATATGGACGGCATAGATGATTTTCACGTTGCCGGTATCAGGGGTACTGGATATCGCGCATACGCTCTCGGTTCTCAAGGTGCATTCGTTGGCAAATCAAGAGATATTAGATTTTCGTGAGGCGACCATCAAACGGGTGCTACGACTTGGCCGTGAATGCTACGCAACTAAGCTATGGTTCAGCGCCACCGAGATAACCCTTGAGACTCAGGCCCCGCAGAGGTTACAAACTGAGCTCGTAAAAATTATCAATAGTTGGTTGGGGCTAGAGCAGGCCCAACAGCAAGACTACGCGAAACTGGAAACTCTCGACGCACTGAAGCCTGCGGCGCAACGGTTCCCGCACCTACGACTCATCGGCTACCCAGATCTTTTTGAGGCTTTGATGACTACTGTCCTAGGGCAGCAAATATCAACAAGCGCAGCCCGCACCTTGGCAACTCGTTATGTCCAAGAAATCGGTCAACTTCACGAATGCGGTCTTCACGTATTTCCTGATGCACTTAGCACCTCCGAACATACGGCCGAAGAACTGCAACAAATAATCCGCTGCCCATTATCGCGCGCACAAACCGTACAACGTGTTGCTCATTGGTATGTCCACACTGGGCAATACTTGGCCGCGAACCAGGAGAATTTTCTCGACGATTTACAGACGCTGAAAGGCGTCGGCCCTTGGACACGTGATTACGTGGCGTTACGCGGGCTGAGGCAGAATTCCATCTTTCTCCGGACGGATCTAGTGGTAAAACGGTCATTGACCGCGCTAGGGGTCAAGCACAACGACACACTTCAAATCCCCGATGGTGCCGGATCACTAGCCACCGTTTTACTTTGGGCTCTGGATGCAAAGAAAAACTGAGACATGCCTCGAAGAACGTTCTCGGCATGTCTCAGTTTTGGGTTCGTCTGAATGAGCAATTCAGGCGCTCCACATTATTCGCTTTTTCGGTGTATTTGGTACCGCCACGGTGAGCAGTCCGTGCTAGTAATTCCAAACGACCGATGCAAGCTTTTTGTTCGCCTTCTTCGACCACACACGAAGAAGGCGTTGATCTCAGCTTACCTGATAGAGACCCAATAAGGTCAAGGTGTAGTCGCCTAATTTATCAAATTAATCTTTAGGCTTACCTAATCACGTAAGGTCTTCACTTCCACCAGTCGCGTCATGCGTTTATTTAGAAGCCTGCGGCTCGTCAAAAATCTGTCCGACCGGCGATCGCTTTTCTGCTTGGAAAGCATCCTCGGCGCGACCATAGGCCCAGTACGCCGACAATGACATGTCTCGCCTGTCCACGCCACGTTCATCATAAAAGTAGGAACGCAAGGCTTTCACCACTTCTCGCTCACCGTGCGCAAACACCTGCACTCGCCCTGCAGGCCAAGGAAACTGGCGTACTTCAGGCTCTAAGATCGATGATTCTGGAGTGAATTCAGCGCCACGATGAATCCAACGAATTCCCACGCCGCTTGGCGCCGAGAGTTCAATTTCGTCCCCCGCATCCGCAACTTCTATAAGCACCTGTCCAACCATGCCTTCTTCCATGGCCTCAAGAGATGCCGCAATAGCGGGGATTGCCGTTTCATCGCCAGCAAACAAGTGAAAATCGAAGTCGCTTTGCGGTGCGAACATACCGCCTGGCCCCGAGAAGCAGACCGAATCGCCAATCTGGGCATCGCGAGCCCAAGGTCCCGCCAAACCATCACTTCCATGCACCACAAAGTCAACCTCTATGGTGCGTGATTCGGCATCCGAACGGCGTACCGTGTAAGTTCTTCGCACCGGAAGGTCATCACCCGGCAAGCGTTCACGCAGCGCATCCAAGTCATAGGGAGGCGTTAAGCCAAGCTCTGGCTTCGCCAAAAGTATCTTGATATAACGGTCAGTTGCCGACTTATCAACAAAATTTTCATATCCAGGACCACCAAAGGTGAGACGCACTAGATGATCAGAAATTTGTTGACGCTTAACAACCTGCAAAACTACCTGTGGACGCACTGGGCGCCCACCTTCTGGTCGTGCCACAAAACCACTCCCCCATCGAATAAGGCTAGATACATCTATCCTATTTGATTAGTCGTTGAATGTTTACCGCACAAATGTCGAAACGCCTTCCATCGTGGCCAGCGAACTCCGCTCGTCGCTACTGAGCCTCTGCACTCGACCGGCCACGGGATCGAAGTAGGCAAGCGTCGTTAGCGCCTTAACGCAGACGTGATCACTCACCGGATCTCGAAATTCGTAACAGATATCGAAGCTTGTAGGTTTGATATTAGCTACCCACAAATCAACGTTGACCGGAACATTTCGGTATTCTAAGGGTTTGGAATACCGCACCCGGTGCTCCACTACAAGAATCTGCACGCCGCCGGGAACCGCGGAAAAAATATTTACCTTCGGCATAACGCCCGGTGCGCCGGTGCCCCCTGGCACCCCAAATCCAGCGATCCTCGCTTCCTCCATAAGCCTGATCAAATTTACGTTGTTGACATGGCCATATGCATCCATGTCACCCCAACGCATGGGTATCTCTACACGCAAAACAGAACCGGTCATCAGTTCGCCTCCGGCATGCGTTCTTCAGGGCTTATCAATTTGTACTCAGATAGCTGTTCAAGAATTTGCGATCCATCTGGTTCATAGGTCCAGCGAATACCAGGCGTGGTGCGTCGTAGATCCGTCGAACGGCCACCTGCAAGCACTGCTTCTGAAGGGGTCAGCTGACGAATGACAATGGTGCGCACATGCTCCGGATAGCGACGCGCAAACTCAGCATAGATTGTCGGATCATGCTGCCCATCATCACCGATGAGCATCCACTCGATGTTGGGAAATTCTTCGGCGAGCCTACGCAATTGATCAACTTTATGTTGCATACCACTACGGAACCACGCTCGATCGGTAGGTCCCCAGTCCGTTAACAGTAATGGTCCTCGCGGATAAAGATTGCGCGATATGAATCTCTCTAAAGTCTGCGCGACATTCCACGCACCGGTGGACAGATAAATCGTGGGACTCGTAGGATGCTCAGCCAGCACACGTTGCATCATTACCGCCATGCCAGGTGTCGCAACGCGGGCATGTTCGGAAAGAACAAATGAATTCCATGCCGCGAGGAGAGGTCTAGGCAATGCGGTGACCACAACGGTGTCGTCAACGTCGCTAATAATGCCAAAGCGCTGTTTCTCGTCGATCACAAGAACCTGCGCGGTCGCCGATTGCCCATTGTGCGCGATCAGTTCAATATCGTTCCACCCAACCGGCAGATCGACCGCGAGCTTAACGTCGAGGACCCCACCACGATCTGCGTGAACTTCGAAGTGTTGGCCGGCAGCTAATACCGTGACCTTACCGAAAGGTAGTACCGCGGAAGTGAAGTTTCGAAAACCACGGATACCATCTTCGACAACTTTGGCTTTATGCTTTCCACCTTCAAAGGCGCCGGGTTTAGCCATTACGACTCGTGCCAGGACACGCACCCATCCACCGTTTGTAGAGGCGTAGCCATATCCGTTATAGGGAAGGATTACTGGGTCTAGACCCTTGTCTATGGCTCGGCGTGCCCGAAATTGCAGGAACTGATCTTCAATACGCGACGCTACGTGGCGCGCGACCCCATCATTTGCAGCATGGCTCATATTCCTAGTCTTTCACGTTCAACGGCTTCGGTAAGCCTCAAAACAAAAGCCACTACCCTCTTGCCTTTTTCTACATAACGTAGAAAACTTAGGTTATGAGATTCGAACACGAAACCGGTGCACCCGTATTGGTGCTCAACGATGAACAGTCTTGGGAACTACTCACGCATACAGCACATGGCCGAGTAGCCACCACTGTTGCAGGGATGATCGATATCGTCCCCGTAAATTACGCGGTTCATAAGGGAAATATCTATCTTCGAACCGCGCCAGGCAATAAGCTCGCCTCGATGGTGGTTAATTCTTCCATCGCGTTGGAGGCGGATGGAATCTTATCTGATGAGGCTTGGTCCGTAGTAGTCCATGGGACCGCGGAAATCCTAGAACACGAAGCCGATATCAATGAGGCGCGTGAAAGTGGCGTCACCCCGTGGGCTCAGACGGTCAAAGATTTCTGGATCAGAGTTACCGTCGACTCGATTTCGGGACGACACTTTATTCTGGGCGAACAACCAGAAATGATCTAGCGTCTCACTAAATACACGCAAGTGATGGTTGTGATGGCCGCCCTAGGCATCGGGCATCACAACCAGTACGAACGCTATTTCTCTTGGTCGTAGAGGTAGAATCCTTGACCGCTCTTACGTCCGAGCTTTCCCTCGCCGACCTTTTCGGTGATCATCGGATGCGGTTGATCGCTCGGCTCACCAGTTTCCGCGTAGGTTGCCTGCGCGATGAAATCAATAACGTCCAAACCCACCAGGTCCATCAGTTCAAAGGGGCCCATAGGATGACCTAGTGCGGTACGAGCTGTGGTATCAATATCTTCGATGCTCGCTACCCCTTTCGATGCCAGGTCCAGGGCTTCTTGCTGAATAGCGCCCATCATACGGTTCGCGATAAACCCTGGAACCTCTTTATTCACCAGCACCGGTTCCTTGCCTAATGCTCGTGCCACCTCTGTGACCGTAGCAATCGTCGCGTCGCTAGTCTGCGCATTTCGCACAATCTCCACGCAC
This sequence comes from Glutamicibacter sp. BW77, assembly GCF_002332285.1. NCBI lineage: Bacteria > Bacillati > Actinomycetota > Actinomycetes > Micrococcales > Micrococcaceae > Glutamicibacter > Glutamicibacter sp. BW77. The sequence continues at coordinate 42,117 of NZ_NRGT01000006.1, forward strand.
TTCATCACCAGAGCCGGATTGAAGAAGTGCATGTTGCAAACTTGGGCCGCCCGACCACTAGCTTCAGCCACATGGGATGATGCCAAGGTCGACGAATTCGTTGCAAGAATTGCGTGGGCTGGTGCATGCTCGCCCAACTCGGCGAAGATGGCGCGCTTGATATCCAGCCGTTCGGTGGCAGCCTCGATCACGAGATCCGACCGAGCCGCACTGGTAGCTAATTCGGTGGATTGGGTCAGTCGAGATAGGGCCAGTTCAACGTCTTCAGCGCGCAACTTACCCTTTGAGATTCTCCCAGCCGCCCAATTTTCCAATTCGGTGCGAGCCGCTCGCAAGGCCGTGTCGGAGATATCCTGCAAGATTGTGCTGAAGCCGCTCAGGGCACAGCTCATGGCAATCTGACGTCCCATGGTGCCGGCGCCAATGACAAGAATATTGTTGATACTCAACGTTCCTTCTTCCTAACCTCGTAAATAAACTGTCGTGGTGTGAGTATAGAACTCTCTCGCCGCTGCTCCTTGCTCTTTCGGACCATAGGCCGAAGCTTTGGCGCCACCAAACGGTACATGCGGATCGGCTCCGGCAGACTCCGAGTTCACATGGAGAATGCCGACATCCAGGCGTTGCTGCGCATCGATAGCCGTAGCTAAATCTCGGGTGAACAAGGCTAGGCTCAACCCAAATTCTGAGTCCTCGGCAGCGGCAAATGCTTCTTCGCTTCCCGAGACTCGCAATAAGGTGAGTACCGGGGCGAAAAATTCTTCGCGCCATGCCGTGTTTTCTCGGCCTCGGACATCATTGCTGATACCCAGAATTGTGGGCGCGATATACGTTGCACACTTCGGGGCGAGACCTTCAAAAATGACCTCGGCGCCTTCAGACTTCGCCTTCTTAATCCCGTTCCGGACGGCGTTGGCTGATCTAATATCAACGACGGGGCCCATGTGTACTGCTGGGTCCAGCGGGTCACCGGTAACCCATTGGGACAATCGTAGGATGAGTTTTCTCAGAAATTCATCGGCAATAGACTCATCGAGGATGAGCCTGCTGGTGGCGGTGCATTTTTGTCCGCTGGATCGAAAAGCGCCGAACAGCACCTGTTCGCTGGCAAGGTCCAGATCCGCATCGGCAAGCACTACCGAGGCATTTTTACCGCCCATTTCTGCTTGCACCGGTATCCCTCGAGCAGCTCCCAGTGCACAAAGTTTGCGTCCAACACCTGTAGACCCAGTGAACGACAAGCCTGCTAGCTGCGGCTGATCCATGATTGAGTCCCCCAGCGAGCCAGGACCGATGATCAGATTAAGCACTCCCTCCGGCAGGCCCGCATGTTCGAATGCCTGAACCAACCGCGTCGCCAACAATGGGACGAGACTTGCAGGTTTGAACACGACGGTGTTTCCAAAAATCAGTGCCGGTGCAATTTTCCATGCGGGGATAGCTATCGGGAAGTTGAACGGGGTTACGATACCCACCACCCCTAAAGGCTTATGGGACACCAGGATCTGTTCTCCCACCCGGGGAGAGTGGAAGGTACTTCCGCTGGTTCGTTCAGACTCCGCTGCGTAATAGGACAGTATTTGTCCTGACCTACGTACCTCGCCTATCCCTTCGGGCAGAGTCTTGCCCTCTTCTGTAGCCAGCTCGGCTCCAAATTGCTCCGCGTGCTCATTAAGGTAAGCCGAGGCTCTAAGGAGATATCCTGCGCGTTCGGCCATTGGCGTGGAGGACCAGCTAGCTCTGGCACCCTCAGCTGCTATGAAAGCCTCGGTGACCTGTGCGGTATCTGCGGCTTTTCCGGAGGCCACACGAATCTCTGGGTCGACTGCACTGGTCGAAACGAGCTCGTCGGCATTGCCGGGGATCCAGTGGCCATTTATGAATTGGTGGAGAGTTGCTGCGGTCTGCTGTGTCATATTTTTTGGCTTTTCTTGTACAGAAGATCTTTAGCGGAAGGCCGGAATGCCGGTAAGCTTATTACCCAGTATCAGCGTGTGCACTTCATCGGTTCCTTCGTAGGTACGCACGGATTCTAGGTTGTTGGCATGACGCAATGGCGAGTAGTCCAAGGTAATGCCGTTACCGCCCAAAATCGTTCGAGCTTCTCGACAGATTGCGATGGCCTCACGGCAGTTATTGAGTTTGCCCACGGAAATCTGATGCAGATCTAGAGCTCCGGCATCCTTCTGACGTCCAATATGAAGAGCCAGCAGGAAGCCCTTGTTAATCTCCAAAGCCATATCAACCAGCTTCTGCTGTGTCATTTGGTAGCCAGCCAGCGGCTTATCAAACTGCAATCGTTCTTGCGAATATTTCAACGCTACTTCAAAGGAGTCACGTGCAGCGCCCATAGCACCCCAGATAATTCCGTAGCGAGCTTCATTTAAACAAGAGAATGGGCCTTTAAGTCCGACCACGTTGGGAAGCACTGCGGTTGCTGGCAGACGAACGTCGGTCATTTCAATTTCACACTGGACAGAGGCACGCATTGAAAGTTTAGGTTCAATGGGCGTGGCCTTGAAACCAGCAGTCTTGGTAGGCACCACAAATCCGCGGATACCTTCGTCGGTCTGTGCCCAAATTACCGCCACCTGGGCAACATTGGCTAGGCCGATCCAACGCTTCAGGCCATTTAGTACCCAATCATCCCCATCCCGGCGGGCGAACGTTGTCATGCTAGAAGGGTCCGAACCCGCGGTCGGCTCGGTCAAACCAAAACAGCCAATCGCTTGGCCCGCTGCCATCTGTGGCAACCATTCTTGTTTTTGCTCCTCCGAACCGTGCTTGTAAATGGCGCTCATGGCCAGTGATCCTTGGACCGAGACGAAGGTGCGCAGTCCGGAATCTCCGGCTTCCAATTCGGCACCAGCTAGACCATATTCAACGGCTGGACGTCCTGCACAGCCGTAGCCGTCAAGGTGCATTCCAAGCAGGCCTAGCTTCGCCATCTCCGGTACGATTTCCAAGGGGAAAATGGCATTTTCATACCAGTTGGCAATATTCGGCTTGATGCTTTCATTAACAAATGAGCGCACGTTGTTTCGTAAGGCGAGTTCTTCACCGCTGAGTAACGCATCAAAGTTGATCAGATCGGCTGGGTCTAGGGCAGCGGTCGATAGTGAATCATTCATGGAATTATCTCCTTTAGAGTTTGGCGGTGCCAAGAAAAGTCTGCTGGTGTTCGCCTAAGGCAGGGGGCACAAGACGGTATTCTGCTTTACTTCGCGAGAGGTTAATCGGGCTTGCCACCTGCGTTGAACGCCGTCCGGTAGCTGAGTCCTCGATACTCACCAAAGGTTCCAGCCCGAGCGTTACCGCGAGCTCTAAGGCTTCTGCGACAGAGTTGACCTTGCCTGCTGGAACTCCAGCCTGCATTAGGCGACTTGTCCAGCGGATGGCGCTGTCTTGAACCGTGATTTCTTCAATGAGCTCCTTGAGCTCTCGTCGATGTTTTACACGCTCCAGGTTTTCAACAAAACGTTTGTCACTGGCAAGCTCAGGCACCCCTAGTTCTGAAACCAGAGCCGAGAATTGGCGGTTATTTCCGACAGCGATCACCATCACTCCGTCCGCTGTTGCGAAGGTTTCATACGGCGCGATACTCGGATGTGCATTGCCCAAGCGTGGCGGCGACTCACCAGTCGCTACGGTACTGCTGGCTTGATTCGTGAGTCCTGCCAGCATGGATGTCATCAGCGAAATATCTACCTTTTGCCCTAGGCCGCTTTGCTCGCGTTCGCGCAGGGCAAGCAGGATTCCGGTTGTCGCATTCTGGGCGGCAAGCACATCAACCAAAGCCACACCTACTTTGCTCGGTGTCCCCTCGGGTTCTCCGGTGATGCTCATCAGTCCTCCGACAGCCTGAACCAGAAGATCAAACCCAGGAAGGCTGGCACCTGCCCGGTCACCGAATCCGGAAATCGAGCAATACACTAGGCGGGGGTTCGTTTCCTTGACAGATTCGTAGTCAAGTCCGAATTGGGTGAGCACACCGGGACGAAAGTTTTGTACGAGCACATCTGCGTCGTCAATAATCTTGCGTAGTTCGTGCAGTTCGTCGGAGTTCTTGAAGTCGACGATAATTGCCTGCTTATTACGATTCACCGCCGAGTAGTACGTGCTCACACCATCGCTGGTGACAGGCGGCAACCACCCGCGTGTTTCATCTCCCGCGCGACTTTCAATTTTCAGCACCTCGGCCCCGAAGTCGCCCAGCGTCATGGTAGATAACGGACCGGCAAGGATCCGTGACAGGTCTACGACCTTAACTCCTTGCATTGGTTGAGCCATGAGCCACCTACGATCTAATCCCAAAATGAACAGTTACATGTTGCATGCAACTGTATGGCAATTAGTTCCAGTGTTCAATAGCACGGGGAATAATCGAGGCTAAAAGATGAGCTCTTCCAACCGAGACAGGTACTGCTCATCATTCAGCCCTGGCGTGCGCGCGCACACCGCTCGCACGAGCATCTGCGCGGTGCGCAAAACGTGATTTTGCATGGCGATCTGCGCACCGGATGGATCGCGTTTCAGGATTGCGTTCATGAGCTCATCGCGGTCACCGGCTAGATCTTGGCTCGTTCGGGCCTGTGGAATCGTGACCTGCCCATGGGCCAACACCAAATTGCGCAGTTCCCCGACAATGCCGTCAAGTTTCGCGTTACGCGCCAGCCCGAGTAAGTAAAGATGGAACTTTTTATCCGCCTCTAAGGTGGCACGCCCGTCCCCGGTCTGCCCCACCAAGATCATTTCGTGGTGCAGTTCGCGTAAAATCTCAAGATCAGCCTCGCTGGCGTTGAGTACCGCACGGGCCGCGGCCGGGGGCTCCACAACCAAACGAAGTTGGAATACCTCGACAATGTCGTCCAAGGAAATCTGATTCACGCGCACACCACGATTTTTCGCGACGGTCACAATGCCTTCCTTTTCGAGCAACTGCAACGCTTCGCGTACCGGAGTACGCGAAACTCCGAGCTTCTCAGAAATAGCAATCGCCGAGTAATGATTGCCCGGCGTCATTTCACCGGACACAATCGCCGCGCGAATCTTCGTAGTGACTTGATCCGTCAATGACTCTTTGGGCAAAATCGGTTGCATGCTACTCATACTGGAAGTCTAACTGTTCGGTCTTCAATAACCCCACAAACAAACCGGTGACCGCGCACCGAGTAGGGTTAAACCGTGACTTCACACAAAATAGCTTCAATGCCGGAACTGGCTGAGACTCTTCGACTCACGGCGCTGAACGCCGCACTGCAGGCGGCGCCCGCAATACAAGGTGCATTTCGCAACAAAATCACCTTCGAAGAGAAAACTAACAGTCATGATCTAGTCACCGCCGTGGACAAGCAAAGCCAGGAGATCATCACCAACTCGCTGCGTACCGCTTTTCCGGGCTCTTGGGTTCTTGGTGAAGAAAATATCGACATGGATTCGGGAACACCGGCGGCCGCTCAAGTGCAGTGGATCGTTGATCCGATCGATGGGACCAGCAACTTCGTACACGGCATCGCGTTTTTCTGCGTCTCTATCGCTGCGGCCATCGACAATCAGTTGGTTGCCGCGGTGATTGTCGACCCGATCTCTGGAGATCAATTTAGCGCTAACTCCGAGGCTGCATACCTCAACAACCAGCGCCTTACCCCGAGCCAACGTCCCGAGCAGGCACGCGCAAATCTGATGACCGACTACCCGGGCGCAGAATCCCTGTTTAAGGATGGACCGCTGGCTTTGGAAGTATTCGGAGCATGGATTCAAGACTTTGCCACGGTACGTCGCAAAGTGTCGGCCGCGCTGGGGCTCGCGCATGTGGCGGCTGGATGGTGTGACGCTAGTATCGGTTTTGATACCAAACCGTGGGACATCGCAGCCGGAGCACACCTAATTCGGATGGCTGGAGGGACTTATCAAGGTTTGACTTTCGGTAAACAGGTAGCTGCCGATCACTTCTGCGATGGGTTCATCGCCCAAGGCCCCGGAGCTAATTACGAATCATTAAACAATGCGGCGTTGCGAGTACATCAGCTGCGCACTCAGACGCGCTCCAATCAAATCTGACAATATCGAACTATTTGCCAAAGCAGGGTAATTCCGCTGGCTTCGGTCGTACCATGAGGGCATGACACCACATATCCAAAGGACTGCACATTCCGCCGTGCAGCATCATGGTGGCGGAGGGGTGATCTTCGGAGGTATTGGGGCAATATTGCTCTTCACGGCCTTCGCAGTGATGTTGGCGATTCAGTCTCTGGACTGGGAGCCACTGCTCATCGGTATAAGCATGGGCGTCTCCACATTGCTATTCGGAGTGGTTTACCACTTCACGCATTAGCTCAGACACCTTCGGCGCCCCCTTTCGAGGGCGCCGAAACTATGTGCTATTCCCCTAGGTGGGTCGGCGCGAACATGCGCAGAAGCGTCTGTACAACGATCACATTAGGCCCTTCGCCCGCAAATGATTCACGTAGCGCCTCACCAATCTGATCCGCTTCCACCAGCCGCGCTGGAACTCCGAAGGATTGAGCCAGCGCCACAAAATCGGGCCGGGTTAGCTCGGTAGCTGTTGCCTTGCCAAAGGCACCTTCCATATATTCGCGTAGAATTCCGTACCCGCCATCGTCAACGATTAGCCATGTCACAGGCACGTTGTGTTGCTTCGCGGTGGCAAGCTCAGCAATTGAATACATAGATGAACCATCGCCCGATACCGCAAGAACTCGCGCTTGCGCGGCCGAGGCGCCCTTGATTTGCAGGCCAATGGAACCGCCAATGGCCGAAGGGAACCCAAACCCTAATCCACCGGCACCCTGCGCCGAGTGGAATTCACCATCGCGAGAATCCCAGCAGCTCCAGCCCCAATAGGCCGCAATCGTCATATCCCAGAAGGTCTGCATATCCGCTGGCACCGCTTCGCGGATATCGGCCATGAACTTCTGCTCGAGATCCAGCCCTTGGCCTCGCAGTCGGTTCTGCACCTTGCCCAGGGTTTGAGCGACCAGCTGCGCTGGACTTTGTCCGTGCCAGTCAGGGCTACTAGACAGTTGAGTTGTGTTGAGTTTCGAGACCAGGAATTCCAAAGCAGTCTTGGCATCAGCGCGGATTCCCAGGGCCGGGGTGTTTGACTCAAGCACCCGTGGCTCGGCATCGATTTGAATCATGTGTCCACGAGGAGCCAGAGTGAAGTAGTTACTGGACACTTCGCCCAGTGATGAGCCCACAACGACCAAGACGTCTGCGTCTTCCAAGACCTCGGTGACGTATCGGTCTTCTACCCAAGACTGCAAAGAAAGCTCATGTTCCCATGGGAACGCACCGTTACCTCCAGGAGTACACAGCACTGGGGCATTAAGCTTCTCGGCGACCTGGAGCAGTTCGCTTTCCGCTCCGGCCCGTCGCACTCCACCACCGGCGACGATGACTGGTCGTTTAGCATCTGAGAGCCAGCGAACTGCCTCGTCAATCAGTTCTACCCGGGGTGGGTGCTCATAAGCCTCGGCCAAGGCATCATGCACGGGTGGAACAAAGACCGGTGCCAGTAAGACGTCCTGCGGCACTTCAACCCACACCGGCCCCATTGGCACGGTTACCGCCTGCGCCCAAGCGTCTTGGATCGCCGAAGGTATGCCGGAGGCGTGATGCACCGTTTGCTGGAACTTGGTGACGTTCGCAGCCGAGGCCTTCTGGTCATCAAGTTGGTGCAACATGCCTTTACGTCGTGCACCTAAGCCATCCAGCGGGATCTGGCTTGCAATAACCACCATTGGCACACCGGTGGCATAGGCTTCCTGCAACCCTGCCAGAGAGGTCAGTGCTCCGGGGCCCGTGGAAAGGAAAAGTACTCCTACCTCACCGGTGGCGCGGCTATAACCATCCGCGGCGAATGCAGAGTTGTTTTCCACCCGCGAAGAAATGAACTGCAGATTGGAACGAGACAACGCGTCAAAAAGACCCAACGCATGTTGCCCGGGAATCCCGAAGACCGTTTTAGCTCCGAGAGCACTGAGCGTTTCAACAACGAGGTCACCACCGTTACGCTGCACTTCGTTGCTCATTAGTTGTTCTGTCCATTCAGCTGACGGTATTCACTGATCAGGCTGATCAGGTCATAGGTGACGTGCGAGGCAGCAACGCCTGTGAGCTCTGCATGATCATAGGCAGGTGCCACCTCAACAATATCGGCGCCCACAATTTTCAGTCCACGCAAGCCGCGCAAGATTTCCAACAGTTCGCGGCTAGTAATACCGCCGGCTTCTGGCGTGCCGGTGCCAGGCGCATGTGCTGGGTCAAGAACGTCGATATCTACTGAGATATAGAGCGGACGATTGCCGATACGATCACGCAGTTTAGCAACAATTTCTTTAACGCCCTGATAGTAGACATCTGAGCTTGTAACGATGCCAAAACCGAAACGCTTGTCATCTTCGAGGTCTTTCTTACCGTAGAGAGGACCGCGGGTTCCCACATGGCAGATCGCCTCAGTATCGAGGATGCCCTCCTCGACAGCGCGACGGAATGGTGTGCCGTGGGTATATTCGGCGCCGAAGTAGGTATCCCAGGTGTCCAAGTGCGCATCGAAGTGCAACATTGCTACCGGTGCCCCAGCGCGCTGCGAAGCGGCACGCAGTAAAGGCAGCGCAATGGTGTGATCACCACCGATAGTCACCAAAGTTGCACCATCCTCGGTCAGTTCTAGTGCGTTGTGTTCGATTGTTTCAATGGCTTCATTGATATTGAACGGGTTGACTGCCATATCTCCAGCGTCGGAGACCTGGCTCAAAGCGAAAGGTGAAACGTCGACGGCTGGGTTATAGGGACGGATCAATCGCGACGATTCACGCACGTGGTTTGCGCCGAAGCGGGCCCCAGGGCGGTAAGAAACACCGGTGTCAAAGGGAACGCCAACAATTTTAATATCGGACTTTGATACCTGATCTAGGCGTGGCAACCGTGCGTAGGTTCCACCGCCTGCGTAACGGGGAATGACGGCGGCATTGATGGGGCCGATGTTCCCATTTTCTTCGATCCGTACTTCTTTCATGAACGCTTCCTCCCGGCACACCCAATCAAGAGTTGCCTAATATGAAACATGAGTTTCCTCCCATGCTATTTATTGGCACGCCTACCGTCAAGGTGTATTCGTCCATAATGAGGCACGTTTGTGAAGAATGAGAGCCCCACCCTCCCGTTCTAACGGAAAGTGAGACTCTCAAACACTCAACTAGGTAAATTTTTAGCCACGTTCATAATTTCCTGCTTTGGAAAATTCTGCTCGTCACGCAGTCGACGCCACGACCACACCTTTCGGGAAAACGAGGTGGATCACCCTGCGAAAAGACTGAGATTCCATCTTGGATAACACATCTGAACTACTGGCCGTTTTGCCCAGCTGTAAGCTATTTAGCGGTCATGTCGTGCTAAATCCGCGGCACCGATCAACCCTGCATCCGCGCCGAGTTGCGCACGGACAATGCGGGCGTAGGGGCGGTATCCACGTCCCGGAAGGAGTTTGCGGTACGTCGCCTCGGCCGTTGCAATCAGGGAAGTAGAAGCGGATCCCAGTCCCCCTCCAATCACCACGACACCAGGATCCAGAACTGCTGCAAGGTTTGAGATTCCCAATCCCAACCAATGTCCCATCTCTTCAATGAGTTCCATACAGGCGAGGTCGCCATTAGCGGCCAAAGATGTCACCATCGCGCCCGTGACCAGCGCTGGGTCCGCGGAGCAGGCCTCACGAAGATTATGCGCTCGGGGAGAATTGAGCCGGACAAGCTCTGCGGCTTCGCGTCCCAGCGCGTTACCTGAGGCATATTGCTCCCAACACCCACGGTTGCCACAGGGGCAACGATGCCCCTCGACTACTAAGGTTTGATGACCGAACTCGCCGGCAACACCAAAGCTGCCCCGTAAAATTCGATTATCAAAAATAATTGCGCCGCCAATGCCGGTGCCGAGCGTTAGGCAAACGCTGAGCTCTTCGCCGCGCGCGGCACCAAAACGGTGTTCCGCCCATCCAGCGGCATCCGCGTCATTGTTTAAGGTGATCTTGCGGTTCATTTTTGCTTCGAGACGTTCTAGCACCGGCTCATCGCGCCAGGCAAGATGAGGCGAGAAAAGAACGTGAGAGCCACTGCGATTGATCCACCCGGCGGCTCCGATACCTACTGGTAGCTGCTGGTTACCATCGCTCAGCTCGTTAACTACGGCGGCGATAGCATCTTCGGTCAAGGCTGCATTCTGCCCCGGAGTGGGACGGAAACTTCGGCGCAGGATCTGGCCATTACCATCTACTATGCCCCCGGCAATTTTAGTTCCCCCGATGTCGATTCCGATCGCGAGGTTCTCGGCGGACATCGCATCCTCCCTATGAGTGAGCACTGCCTAGCGTTTAAGCTTTGAAGGACTTCTTACTGCTATCAACTATGGCCCGGTCCACTTCATGGAACCCCAGGGTGAAACCCACCGAGAGAACTAACGACTTGATGGCAATTTCGTCGAGTTCGTCCGCCACGTATATGAGCTGTACCGGGCCAGCAAGCACCAGCAACAACACGGCCCAAAGCCCATAAACCCATGAAGTTTTAGCCTGAGCCATCTGTGGGTAGCGTGAGCGCCGATAAATAGTGCGAAGTCCCAACACTAAGATTACGCCGGCAAGAATCGCGGCACCTAGAATGAAAAAATTACGTTGGGTGCGAATCAACGTCATGGTCACACCAATGAGGACACCGAGAATTGCAGACATCCACCAATTGGCAGAGCGTAGTTCCGACTGTTCAGCCCGTGGCTCACTTTCCGTCACGGAGCTCCCTTCGGTTATTTAGCGGCGTCGATTAACGTTGTTGACACTATTTCAAGGATACGCTTTGAAATTTATCTAGCTAAAACGGTCAGCCGCTCGTGGCTAAAATTTTCCCGAACGAACCGCTCACTGTCATTCAGAGTAAGAGAGTCCACGTGACTACGGCTGTCTGATCAGTCGTATTTTCCCAGCTGTGTGGCTCGCGGCCCGGAAAAGTCACGGTATCTCCTGCGTGCAATTCGATACGGTCCTCGGGCAACACCAAAGTGAATCCGCCAGAAATCACATGAAGCACTTCCACCTTGCAGTCCACCGAATATAGTTCGGCTTCACCCGAACCCTGTGGCGCAACCTCGGCCCTAATCATTTGCACACGTGTTTCGGTGCGTGGGGTGACAAGTTGTTCGGTGATTCCCTCACCACCTAGGGCAATGCGTGGTGCTTCTTGAAGCCTGACTAGTTTTGTTTCGGGCACAGAAAAAAGTTGGCCAATTTCTATTCCCAACACATCGCAGAGCTTGAGCAATGTCGACACGGATGGGCTTGTCAGGTCCCGTTCGACCCGAGACAAGAAACCTTTAGTCAGCCCAGACATTTCGGCGACTTGGTCGATTGTTAGCCGGCGCGTTTGTCGTACGCCTCGCAAACGGGCGCCAATATTGATCGCTGCGCCGGTGGGTTCTACGGGCAGTGTTTTCATGAGCTCCCACCATTTTTGTTGCCAAGACGCCACGGGTTGGTGGTCCTCGGTCACAGATGTGGCCAAACCATTCTGATCCGACCCTTACATTGGGCAAGTTTACCAATATGCAACCGGGCCCCGACTTAAGCAGTCGCTGTTCAGATAACCTCACGATCTTAATGTCGTTTCAGCCCTGTCCATTGGACGCGACTGAAATTAGACTCGGCGCATGGACACCATCAATGATCCGTCCGCCCAAAGGCTTCGCGCCTATTTAAATGAGGCACGTAGCACCGTGCTTTGGAAGTGCGAGGCGCTGAGCGAAGAATTGGCCCGCCGTCCGATGACGCCTACCGGCACCCATATGCTTGGCATCGTGCACCACCTAGCTGTGACCGAATATGGTTACTTTGGTGAATGCTTGGGGCTACTCCCTAACGATGATCATGTACTCGAATTGCTGCAAAGTGAGGATTCACAAATCGATTTTTTGCCTCCGGCAGATTATTCGGTTCAAGACGTGCTAGAGCTGTACCGAAAATCCGTCGCCTTCGCCGAAGCGGCGTTGGATAATTTAGAGTTAGCTTCTCCGGCCGTCATCCCTTGGTGGTCCATTCATCGCCACAGCACCGTAGAACATCTCATCGTGCATATGATCGCGGAGACCTCCAGGCACGCCGGACAGCTTGATATAGTTCGTGAGCTGCTCGACGGTCAGGTCGGCCTTCGTGAACAGGCTCTAAATCTCCCAAGTTACAGTTCCGCTCAATGGCAAGAGCAATATTCGCATTTGCAACAGCTTTCGCAAGAGGTAGTCCAGCGTAAGTAGAGCGCTGAGCGGTTCGTCCTCGGCGAGCGCAGGGCCGGTAAACCTAGTATTACGTAGCACTACGTGGGCGCAGCTGGCGTCGGTGTAGCATCGTAATGTTGCTTCACGAGATGCGGCGCCAAGCTCCGACTGGCCGCGCACCAACCCCAGGTTCATGGGTGGTTCGGATGAAGAAGCGGTCCGTGCGCCGACCGGCTGCGGGCAAGAGCTCTCTTGAGGGTACGTGTTGCCATGAGTATCAATGTTCTTCCGATTATCGATCTGCAAACCGGTCAAGTGCAGTTTCCACTGCATGGTCTCTGGGTTAGTTATTTTGTCACCAATCCTCGACGGCTGGCCGAATCCCTGACTCGTACCGTACGAACCCCCAGTTTTGATGTGTCCCGAGAAGAACTCTCTGTTTTTATCGCCGTCACCGGGCATAATCACGGTATCCCCCACGTATTTAGCCTTGCCAAATTCCCAGCTTTCACTTCGCTCACTAAACTGAACAGTTGAACCTACCTCGGATCATTAGCCTGCCCGCTAGATCCACTCTGTCTCAGGAGACTCATCCCCGTGATGACCCAAAGCTCAACACCCCAGCCCACCAAGGTACAAATACGTCGTTGGCGTAAATATATGGCCGACGAAGTCGCCGAAGGTGCGATTTACCGTGAACTAGCGGTAAAACGCACCGGGCAAGAACACCAGATTCTGCGCGGACTGGCGGAAGCCGAAGAACGCCATGAAAACTACTGGCGTGCAAAACTAGGCGAACACGCCCGCCCGGTCCGCCCCTCGTTGCGACGGACTATGTTGCGTTTCATGGCCCGCCATTTTGGTTCCGTCTTTGTCCTGGCGCTAGCCCAGCGCGCCGAAGGAAATTCTCCTTACGCCACCGATCAAGATGCGGCCCCGCAAATGGCTGCAGATGAACAGGTCCATGAGGAGGTTGTTCGGGCCTTGGCAACCGCGGGTCGCACCCGACTATCTGGCAACTTCCGCGCAGCAGTTTTCGGAGCCAACGATGGTCTCGTTTCAAATTTGGCGTTGGTTATGGGTATTGGCGCTACCGGGGTGGCGTCTTCGTTTGTGCTCTTCTCCGGTATTGCCGGTTTGCTGGCAGGTGCGCTGTCCATGGCAGCCGGCGAGTTCGTCTCGGTGCGTTCCCAGCGCGAGCTGCTCTCCGCATCACGTCCCACTCAGGTCACACTCTCTGCGGCTCAGAATCTAGATTTGGACGCGAACGAATTGGTCTTGATTTATAAGGCCCGAGGAATGAATGATGAGGATGCAGAGCACCGTGCCGCCGAACGCATGGGTCTGTTCACCTGTGACTGCAACCCCTCGTTCTCGCTCCACCCGGAAGTGCGCTCGGCTGAACTTGAACGCGAACATGAGGAACTTGGTTCGGCTCCGGGAGCGGCCATGTCTTCCTTTATGTTCTTTGCCTCTGGCGCAGTCATCCCAATTCTTCCCTATATCTTTGGACTCTCCGGTCTTCCTGCGGTGATTGTTGCCGTGGTCTTGGTCGGCATTGCGTTGCTTCTCACCGGAGGTATCGTTGGTTTGCTCTCCGGGGCTTCCCCAGTAAAACGTGGCATGCGCCAGCTCGCCATTGGTTTGGGTGCTGCTGCGGTTACGTACTGTCTGGGTCTGCTCTTTGGAACCTCGGTAGCGTAGCGCTCACTGCCTATCTGGCCGCCGCCCAAGGTGGCTGCGGCCAGAAGCTTTTTTAGAACCGTGTGCGGCGACGCAACGGGGTCATGGTTTCAATGAATGCGACCGCTTCGTCCACGGTGTCTACCAACGCAATTCGGTCTTCCATGGCCCGGCCAACTGCCAGCGCTTGGAGCAGTGGCCAGACCGGTAGTTCTTCGCGCCAATGTTTTTCTCCGACCAAAACGATAGGGGTGACGCGCGCACCGGTCGCATAATAGTTCTCGCAGGCATCTTGGAATATTTCTTGGACGGTCCCGGCAGCGCCTGGCAACACTATGATTCCGCCGTTTGATTGTTCGAGCAAGATCGCTTCGCGAATGGAATTCGTGAAGAACTTGGCAATATGTGTGGCAAAGAGGTTTGGTGGCTCATGTCCATAGAACCAGGTGGGCACGCCCAACGAATGATTCTTGCTAGGAAATTGCTCACGCACTCGTACCGCCGCGCGCGCCCACATAGTGCGATGGCGGATAGCGTCGGGTGCCTGCGCCAAAATATCCAAGGCGGCAACGATGTCTTGGGGCTCATAATCGGCAAGCCAAGCACCTGCATTAGCTGCTTCCATCGCACCGGGGCCCCCACCGGTCACAATCGAGTAACCCTTACGCGTGAGAGTGGTCCCAAGCTGAACGGCATCGGCAAATTCTTGGGTTCCTCGTTGTACCGCATGCCCACCCATGACACCAATCATCGGGGTGTTGGCGAAAACTCCGTCGTACACCGCATTTATCATTGCCTGCCCAATATGGTGGTCATGCAATGTGGTAGCCATAGCGGTGTCGTCGGTAGCAAATTTCAGCGGTGGTTTAGATTGTGAATAGGTGTATATCTGCGCGTCAGGTACCTGCGCATAGGGCACTTCTTTGATCCCTGAATACAGTTCATACGGGGTATATAAATCGCGTTCGGAAATATCAAAAGGCAGTTGCACTCCACTACTCATGCAAAGCCCACCGGTAGCTTCAACCAGAGCACGCCCCTGGGAGGAGAACACACAATCGATAAAAAGACAGTCGGCTAGATCGAGGGTACCCAGGAGCGAATCTCTTGTCTGCAAATCAACCCGGTGTACACGCCAGTTCCTGGCACGTGCCATCTGGGTCTCGAGAGCTTCGGCGGCTAGCCTGTCGAATTCCACCAGAGTGGTGATATTTACTGTACGGGCGGGGATATAAGGCCACACTTGAGACATGTAACTAAGCTACCGCGAATACGGGTGATTGTTCACAGTTAGGGTTCTCAACTTCCACCAGCGCGCTGAACGTGAAACGATGAGAGGATGACTGATTCTGTGCCACCACTCATCGACGCAAGGCACCTACTGGCGTACTTGGGCGACGTTCCATTCTTCTTCGGGCAACAGCTCGCTAAAAAAGACGAATCGGTAGTTGACGTCGCTTTTGATGAAAGTAGCAGCGTCATCTCCGGCACTATCTTGGAAGATGACCAGCAGTTTGTCTCCACTATCACCGTAGTTCGAAGCGCAACTGGCTGGACCGTGGAAAGTACCGACTGCAGTTGTAACAAAGGATCGGTCTGCCCTCATGTCGCGGCTCTTGCGCTGACTGCGAATAAGATTGCGAACCAACCACGTCCTTCAATGGCCGAGACGAAAAGAACCGCTTCCGCTTGGTCGACTCAGGTCAATACTTGGTTTGAGGAACCGGAGCCAGGACCTTCCGAGGGACTTTTAGGTTCCCCCAATGATCCTGTAGTGGCTATGGCCCTGCAGTTCATGGTTTTTGACTCTAAAAATACTTCTCAGCAGCAACAGTGGATGCCCTCCGGTTCGGTGCCACACCCCACTCGGAACAAGCGATTCCGCTTAGGCGTTCGCCCCATGGTGCGTAATTCCGAGGGTCGCTGGGTTCGTGGCCAGCTACGGTGGACCACCATCGCCTTTAAGACTTACGGCTGGAACTTGCTTCGCGGCCAGCACCATTGGTTTACTCGCTTTGCAGCCCTGGCCCGGGGCAATACACAGCTGCAGTTCAAGGTCGATGAAGATTGGCTGTTTTTAGACGAGTACGCTTCCAACTTGTTATGGCCAATGCTCAACGAGGCGCAAGAGCTTGGAATCGAGCTCATTACCACCCGCCACGAGACCACTGTAAATGTTGATCGTCAGTCTCGGTTTGAACTGCTGGCAAGCCTGACAGAAGACCGGTCTCTCAACGTTGCTGGCCAGCTACACATTGCTGGACAAAGCTTAAGCCTTAACGCAGAATCCCCTGCGGGAACCATCGCTGATCATGGTTTTTACGTCGAACTTGAAGCTCCAGACCAAATATGGTTGGCACCTAGCGACGAAATAATCCCTGCCCAGCACCGCCGTTGGTTCCAGAATCGTGAACCTCTGCAGATCCCCTCGGACCAAATGCAGGACTTCTTTAACGAGTCGTACGCTCGACTCGCGCGCCGCTTTAGCCTGCGCAGCATTAGTGAAGGGCTGGTGCTTCCCGCGCTGGCGCCACCTGAGGTTCATGCCACCGTGAATTTCAGTCGCGAAGAACAAGCCGACGGCACAGTCAAAGATTCGGCCGCCATTTACTTCCAGGTCCGATACCCGGGGGTCCCATACGACCACGAAGTATATGATGCGCAGGCCGAGCAAGCGTTATACCGGACCGTTAACGACGTTTTTGAGAAGCACACGGACACTAGCAACCACGATCTGTCGTCAAGGTTCTTCGCCGGAGAACATATGATCACGTTCGTTTCGGATCTGCTTCCTGCGCTGCGGGGCCTGTCCATTATGAAAATTACTGAGGAAGGAATCCGCCCGGTATACCGTCAGCTGCGTGAACTTCCACAGCTGAAAATCAATGCCGTGAGCCACGAACGTAATGACTGGCTGGACTTGGGCTTGCTCATCACCGTTGGTGACCACGAGGTTCCTTTCTCTACCATCATGGAGGCGCTGACCAGCGGTTCCATGAAGGTTAAGCTTCCCGACAACACCTGGTTCTCATTGGACCATCCCCTGTTTGCCAAGCTGAAGTCGCTTGTCGACGAAGCACAATCGCTCAATGACAAACCAAAAGACGCGGATTTGAAGCTCTCAGTCTTCCAAGTTTCACTCTTTGATGAGTTTGATGAGCTGGCTGAAGGTATCGACGGGGCTGATCTCTTTATAGGGCGTATGCGCTCGCTGCTACGTGTGGCAGAAGGCGAAGAAGCCCAAGTACCAGACACCCTAAACGCTACGCTCCGCCCTTACCAGGTTGAGGGATTCCAGTGGCTCGCGCGTCTGTATCAAGGCGGATTTGGCGGGATCCTCGCCGATGATATGGGTCTAGGTAAAACCTTGCAGACCATTGCGCTGATGCTTCATGCCCGCAAACTGTGGGACGACCCAGAGCATATGGCCACGCTTCCCGCAGCACAGCGCATGAGCGCACCATTCCTTGTCGTCGCTCCAAGCTCGGTCGTATCGAACTGGGAGATGGAGATTAAGCGATTCGCCCCAAGTTTGAGGGTGATCACGGTGGAAGGAACTTTCGGTTCAGAAGATGAGCTAAAAGAACTGGTGGCTAACTACGATGTCATCCTTACGACCTACACCTTGCTTCGTCTGAACGATGAAGTCTATGAGGGGCAACGCTTTGCTGGCCTGATTCTCGATGAGGCACAGTTCGTGAAGAACCGCTCAACGAAGGCTCACCGCAGTGCGGTCAATATCCAGACAAACTTCAAGCTAGCTGTGACGGGTACTCCTATGGAGAATAACCTCTCTGAACTAGGCGCACTATTGTCCCTGACCTCACCGTCACTGTTCATGAACTCCAGTCGTTTCAACCGTCAGTTTGCTCGACCTATCGAGGTGCTCGGCGATCGCGAAACGTTGCAGCTTTTACAGCGTCGTGTGAAGCCATTCATGCTGCGCCGCACCAAGGAATCTGTAGTGCTGGACCTTCCTGCTAAACAGGAACAGCAGGTCCTGGTTCGTTTGAGCGATGAACACCAGCATGTCTATGACACTCATCTGAACCGAGAACGCCAGAAAATTCTGCACTTGGTTGAAGACCTGGATCGCAACCGCTTTACGATTTTCCAGTCGCTCACTCACCTGCGAATGCTTGCGTTGGAACCGTCACTTGTGGATCCTGAGCTTGCAGAGATTCCAGGGTCGAAATTGGAGGCCCTCTTTGAGCAACTTGAGGATGTGCTTAGCGAAAATCACCGCGCCTTGGTCTTCTCGCAGTTCACCTCTTATTTGAAGATCTTTGCCGCGAAACTAGAAGCGCAGGGTATTCCCTATGTGTATCTTGACGGCAATACTCGAAACCGCGCCAAGGTAATCGAGCAGTTCAAGGACGGCGAAGCTCCATTGTTCTTGATCTCGCTGAAAGCCGGTGGTTTCGGTTTGAACCTGACCGAGGCTGATTACTGCTTCCTTCTTGATCCATGGTGGAACCCTGCCGTAGAGGCTCAAGCCATTGACCGCACACACCGCATCGGACAGACCCGTCAGGTGATGGTCTATCGCATGATTGCTCAGGGAACCATTGAGGAAAAGGTTGTGGCCTTGCAGGACACCAAACGGAAGCTGATCTCTACCGTGATGGATGAGGCCGATGGTTTTTCCAAGGCTTTGACGGCTCAGGATATTCGCGGGCTGCTTGAGTAACAGCTTGGTTACATCTGAGCCGTTTGACGGGCTTTTACCAGCGAATCGCGCTATATTCAATATGTCTCGTTGTGTGTTCTCTGCCATACTGAGTGCAAGCAAAGAGAGTAGCCTCGGAGGTCTTCTCCGGTGGCGTAACGCAAGATGAAGGCGGTTATAACCGTGTCCCTGATTAAATCGGAGACTCTGAGTGCACCGAGTGACGACTGGATGAGCGCGTCGGTGAGCACCGAACAAGACCGTGTGGTGATTGAAACCGAACAGGAACGACTATCCCTAGACAACGAACGGCTCCTAGAAAAAATCCGGCGAGTGATCGCTTCGCCGCTCGAGGAGATTTTCTATAACCCGAAGCACCGAATGTTGTTAATTCCGGGAGCCTTCGCTGTTATTGGCTCCTCCTTTTTGAGGGTCGACACCGACGCGGCGGCTGGCCTACGCGGCTAGTATTCTTCCCAGCGCATGCCCCAAGATACCTACAGGCAGTCTTGGGGCATCTTTTTGCCCTGAACCTTCCTGTACAACGGTGATACCCGGAGCTTACGGTGGGGAGATTTTGGCACTGCCCAATTTAGAACACTGCTAATCTTCTTTTTTTCAACGTTTTCGCCAGGTATCCAACCTGTTATCCCAAGTATTGACTATCGTTGAACTTTGATTCGCCGTGGCAGAAATCGACCACGAGACCGTGAAGCTGCGCAGACCTCAGTTTGATATGTGTTATATATCGCAAATCCTCCACAGGTGGACTGCACTGCACCTGTTGTTTCTCGGCTAACATCCACTCCGGAACGCTACTAATTCAACGTGGTTGATCCTAAAATTCCGAAGTGAAACTGGCACCGAAAATCGATTGCATTATGCAACTAATAGCCTAGTCAGGCTATATTCCCCGAGGTTCTTCCTAACTGCAGCTGGACGCTGAGCTGTCATGATGTTGTGAGACACGCGTTTGTAGGAGAATGAGTTCATGTCCAAACGTCAGAAGTTCACCCCTGAATTCCGTGCAGAAGCGGTAGAATTGGTGATCTCTTCCCAGAAAAGCCTCGTCGAGGTCGCTGAATCACTGGGAATCAATGAAGGAACCCTGGGCAACTGGGTGCGCACCTTCAAAGCCGAACATCCCGAGACGCAAACCGAGGAACGCGGACCAGTTGAATGGGCGCAGCATGAGAAGCTTCGTCGGGAGCTGGCAGAGGTGAAACGGGAGAACGAGTTTTTAAAAGATGTCAGCGCTTATTTCGTCTCGAACAGCAAGAAGTAAGCGCGGTCTTCAACTTCATCAAAGTGCATACCACCCAGTACCCGGTGAACTGGATGTGCCAGAAACTCGCGGTTTCCCGCGCCTCGTATTACCGGTGGCTGAACCCATCACAGGAACTGAGCAAAGCCAAAGCCCTGCGGGCCAAGCGCAGCATCCTGGTCCAGTGCGAATACGAAGCATCGAACCGGGTCGCCGGCGCCGGGCAGCTGGTGGACCTGATCCGCAATAACCACAAGGAAGACATCCCGAAGTCCACGGTTCTGTCGATCATGAAAGAACTGGGAATCGAGGCCAAGCGGATGAGTGCCTTCAAGACCACGACGGTGCGTGATCACCAAGCCAGGACAGCGCATATCAAGAACCATATGATCGATAAGCGGCTCTTCAGGATTGAGGGTGTAAACGCCGTCTAAACCCACCGGTCTCCAACAATGACCGGGCGATATAGTGCGCCAGATTCTTGAACCCCAACGCGATACCCCGAAGATGCTCCAACCTGCCATT
>NZ_NRGT01000007.1:0-41247 GCF_002332285.1 Glutamicibacter sp. BW77
GCTCGGGACGAAGGCCTCTTTTTTGTTCGCATCCTAAGTAGCACCGGATACGCTGAAGGCAATGAATACTGAGGATGAAAATCTAAGCACAGCGCAGGAAGACTCCATGCCTTTCACTTCGCGCATAGGCATCCTAGGCGCCGGACGGGCAGGCACCGCGTTGGCCCGCGCGGCGGCAACGGTGGGGATACCGATGAACATTGCCTCTTCTCGGTCACCGAGTCAGATGAAATATCACCTGGCGCAGTATGCGCCGCAGGCCACCGCCGTGCCAGCCGAAGAAATCGGTGCGGATGTCCAACTCGTAGTGCTGATGGTGCCTCAAGATGACCTCGATGAGGTTGACCCGGAATCGGTGAACGGCCTGACGCTCATCGATGCGACAAACCGTTGGGAGGAAATGCCTCTGCCCGATTGGTTGGAGAACGGACAAGCTGCGGGGCTTTCCAGCTCGGAAGTTATCGCTCAGCACTTCGGTGGCTCACGGGTCGTCAAAGCGCTGAACCACATCAGCCACTGGGATCTAGATTCGGACAGCTCCTCCAGGCAAGGGCAACAACGCGCCCTAGCGGTGGCCTCAGATCATCGGCCTGACGCTACTCTAACGGCACGCCTAGTCCGTACACTGGGTTTTGCCCCGGTAATACTCCGCGGGTTAGCCGAGGGCCGCTTAATGGAACCAGAAGGTGAAATTTTCAATCAGGTATTAAGCGCCGCACAGTTGCGTGCCCTGCTACACGACCGCTAGTACTCAGGGCTTCGATAGTTCGACGTATTCAAACAGCTTTATCTTGTGACGCTTGCCACTGAAAACTCGATTTGTGGTTCGAAAGCACTACTCAACACCGATTTTCCCGCAGAATTCCGGGAAAACTCTTAGGTCACCTGCCTAAGCTCGCCGAATTGGAGTTCATGAATATCTGGTGGTAGAGTTTTACTTCGTTGCCAGCGATAACAACGCAGACAACGCATGACCTGCGCGGGTGGCGGAATAGGTAGACGCGCTAGCTTGAGGTGCTAGTCCTCGCAAGGGGGTGGGGGTTCAAGTCCCCTTTCGCGCACGCAGGGAAATCCCCGGTTGACATTGTCAGCCGGGGATTTTTGCATCCCCGTTGACAGGAACGACCAACCTGCTGACAAGCGTTGACACCACGACGGCCTAACCAGCCCGGTAATGTCCCGGCACTATCCACGCAGCGACAACTTGATAAAAAAACTCCCATGGCGTCAATCCGCGTACTCACTCGCGCTGACGGCAACATCGCCCACAAAATCATCTGGCGCGACTCCGAAACCAAAAGCCGACCAGCTTCACCACAGACTCCGATAGTGAAGCAGACCTTCACAAACGGCTACTCGACGCCTATGGCCAGCCCTTCGGTCTCCCTAACTAAGCCGTCGCAGGAATCGAAGCCGAATCCCCTATCGTCAATACGATAATCGAACGGTACCTGGGCGAGCTAACTGGCATTGAGTCGGCAACCAAAATGGTCTACATCAGAATGTGGGAAAACCACATCCTGCACTCTCTCGGCGGAAGTCGTGTGGCGAGTTTGCGCAGGTGAATAGGCTCAGAGAGCCCGATGTAAGTTTGATCCGGGCGTGCTGGCGCGATTTCGTAGACCTGGCCGAAGTACATGAAGCCGGCGCACACCATCGTGAGGACTTGCTCGAGGTGTTCGAGCCATGGGATGCCTTGGCGGCGTGCCGTCCGGACTTGGCGTTGCAGGGCTCGGGTAGGCCGAGTTCGGTGCGGACCAGTGCGATGACGTTATCGTCCACGCCTTCCACTTTTAGATCCCATTGGGCGGAGATGATCGGCAGGCTGATCGCGTTAAGGACGGACTCTACTTGCGCGTCGGCGCGTACCCGATAGTACACGGCGATGCTGTTCGGGAAAGCAAGCTAACGGTTGCGCTCCAATGGATCCACGACGGTGACCGTGCGGGATCCTTGTTTGGTCGTGATGATACCGCCTGGGTTGCCAGCCTCTTTAACATTCGCCACTGGTGCTGTCGTCTCGTTGTTCGCCATACCCCACAGAGTGAGTGAAAGCCCGGCCCCCTTGTGGGAACCAGGCTTTCCTCAATAGAAGGCGTCGCTCATATGTGATTGATAAGCTTCAGTTATCAACCACTAGAGATGAGGGCTCCCCTTAAATGCAGCCACTGAACTTGCCGCCATTTTCCGAACATGGAATAAGGGTCCAAGTGACAAAACCTTTTACAGCGTCCGAGGAACAGACGCTAATGGCCTTGCAGCTGGCGCGTGGCGCAATACTCAAAATGTCGCCGACCTCACAATTGAGCTTGATTTCTTACTCAATACGTTGCAAGAGCACGGGATATCGCGTTCACCGTATGATTCTCTGCTTGTGAGAATCTGGCGGTTCATCATTCTGCCTGAAGTAGCCTGGTCAGCGGGAAGTAATAAAGTAAGAATCGCTGAAGATGACATCGTTCACTTGGAAACCTTAGGGTATTTAATCGCTGCACGAATTCCTCAGGCCCACGAGCGTGATTCCAACGAACGTGAACAATTACTCGGTCTTCTCGCTGAAGCAAGCGCCGCCAGCGACGAATGCACAGATCTCCCAAAAGCCATACGCACGCGACTATCAGACCTGTTGAATCAACTGTCCACTCTTCTGGATCCTGACAACGATCATAATTCTCGTCATGTTCAGCGAACCCTAGATCAGATCACAGCATTACTTCTTCAAGCCGTCTGGGCGGAAAAGACGCCTGATCTTAAATTCAAGCTACTCAATATTGCATTGCGATTTGCTCAAACCACGAGTGAGTCTGCCTCTTATGACGTCATCAAAGCCATTGCGGCAGCTCCAGTGAAAAACATGTTTGGGCTGCCTCAGGGGGAGGAAGGCTAGCTCGTAGACAGCAGGGCCTGGCTCCATTCGGCGTGTTGTTGGCGGTCGTATTCTCCTGGGTGGCCGAGGTGGATGCCTCCGCAGTGGAGGCAGGAGAAGTTGGGCTCACTAGAGTGGCATCGATTCCGGGAGCGATTCACAACTATTCGATGGTGGTAAATGGTTTCTTCATCCATTACAACTATGACCAAGCTACTTTGTCTGCGTATCAGGAGAAACTGTTGCACTTCAAAATTTTAGATTACTTGTTCCTCATGGAATCTAAGGCTTGGAAGACCCTAACGATTCACAAGGCACTAGAGGATGGCTTAGTCGGTGAATCAGTCAAAGATTGAAGATGACTGTGATGTTTAGTCCGAACGGTCGCTCATAATATGCTCGGCATTGATCAAGCCTCCAGCCGCAATGATGCCATTAGCATGCACGATCATAGTCTCCCCCACAACTTCACCGAGTCGCACCGGAACAGCATTACCGATAAGTCGCCCGAGCACGCTAAAGCGAACACGTTCGTCAGGTTCTACAAATTTGTATCTAGGTGGAAAAGTTAGCAGTATGGCCGCTTCGCGAAGCGAAATAGCTCGGTCCTGCTCAGGGTGCCCAAAACGGCCATTTCCGTATCCGAAACTTTGCGTTGTAATCGTTGGGCTAGCTTTATCCCACGACATGCGCCCGTAAACGCTGGGGTAGGTTGCGCCTGATGACCCGCTCTCCACCGGTACGCTAATTTTTCAACAACAGTCGGTTTCCGACCACCTGCGTCATTAGAGGACAACATTTCTGAGATCGCATAGTTAAGTTGCCCGGCGAGGTCTACTATCTCTTCGCCTATGCGCGCCTCCACACTCCCAAGTTTCGAAACATGCGCGCGGAAATCGGAAACCGCCCAGTACAGTTCACTTGTTTGAGCCGTAATCACAGATTCATCAACTGATCGCATCTCCTTGATTAGAGAATTGATAGATTGCGAAAGTTCCAGAAGTCTTTCTTGTCTCGCCATGTGTTCTGCACGGCGTTCGGCATGATCTGCCCTTTTGTGAGATTTGCGGCTGTCAAGAACAGACCAGATTCCCAGACCAACGGCTGCAACGGCAGAACCGACAACTCCAGCAGCTCCAGCAGCTACCCAATATCCACGGCATTGGTCGCGTTCGTTGAGCAGTAAAGGACACCTTCATTCAGCGCGTTCGGAGTAGGGATTAAACATTCAAACTGTTCAGCGGTATTTATTCGTCCCTACACGTAATCGTCGATAATATGTTGCGGGTAAAAATACGGTTCCTTGTGAACCATCGACTCTACGATGCCCCGAAGATGTTTCACTAGGTCTTCTGGTTCTAATGTCCCAACATAGAACTCCCTGAATGCTCTCTGTTTCGCGCCTGAGATACGCCGATAGGTGGCGAACGCACCATTCTCTCGGTAGCTGGGATCGCACGAAGAGTAAGCGACGCCGAGTAACGCATCATGATAGGCAGAGAGACCTATCGGATAGTTGGGGAACACATTCACCATTGCGAATCGCTGCTCAGAAACTTTGAGCCTATGGGAAACGCCGAGTACCGCGTCCCTATTGGAACCTGCAGTCGAGTCGAGCTCGGCATAAATCCCGAGAAGTTCAAAAAGAGCGCCGTTTCTAATGCGATCGGACTCAACATCATTCTGTAGCTGTATCGTTTCGTCATGCCGTTTCTGAACATCTGCGCTTTCCTTCTCCATTTGGCGAAGGGTTCTAGAAGCTGCGCGCCAAGCCAATCATGCCCCACCGAAGAGAAGTAGTGTGCCAAACGCGGTCACCCAAGTGGCTACGTCACCTAGAACGAGGTAGTTGTCCGGGGCAGTTCCGACACAATAGACCGCGCTCTCTTTGGCGGCGTTTGCCCCGGCAGGGTGACATTCAAACTGTTCTGCGATCGCCATGCCTACCTTGCATTTCGGTGTGCGGATTTAGACTCTGCGGCTTTGCGCCAAACAAGACAATTCATTTTCTCCACACCTTAAAAGTAGAAATCAGAACCAAGATATGCCTGCATATTTATCGGCTTTGTACCAGCCTGCGAATATAAACGCTGAATGAAGATATACCACGTGACTAAAGCATGCTCAGTCGGTAGTCCAAGCGAGACGGTTTCCGGACCTGGGATAGCGTCCAATCGCTCATCCAGGGTCATGTTGGCGATCACACCTTTGTCCAACAAGCAGGTGTTGTCAATTCTCTGTGAGGCAGGCAAAACATCATTCAGCTGTTGAAAGGCAGGAACTAGATTTTCGAATTGAGAAGATTCAAACGCAAAGAGCGAATAGATCACCGGGAAATGCCGTAGCTCTTTTCCGTACATATTGTACGTGTTATAAATTATCTCTGATTCTGAAGGTGCATGAAAAGCAGACTTCTCCAAGCTCTTGACGCTCTTCATATTCTCGATTATTCCAGGCAGCGTCGATGCAGAAACACTGGATTTAACTTCAACTATGCCGATAACACCTTCAATCGGTACGAGCTGATGCCCTTGCTCCTCGCTGGTGAAGAGCATTGGCGTTGTCTGCGCATCGTAAACGATCACGTCTAGTTGCTTAGACGTGTTGCCCGCAGTATCGATCACCTGGCCTTGAGTTACGCCGAGGCCTTTATGAAGATGCTTCCGCAAGAAGACGCGCACCGCCTCTTCCAATGCCTGTCCACTGGAAAGATTGTGTTCAACGGCCAATCGTGTCTTTTCCAAGGAGAATTGAAGTTCCTTAGAAGCAATTGACATCAATGCAGGTAGTTTAGTCATCTAATGATGATAGCTAGCAGCGGCGTCGCGAAAGTCATTGTTACTCATGGCCTATGATCTGTTCTGCACGGACACGGAGTCGGTCGTCAACTTAGCCTGCTTCAAATTCGTCTAGGGATAATGGGCCAGTTGGTAGCCATGATTTTGGCAGGTTCATCGATCGCTTGTCCTTGATCACGGGGTTTGATGCTCTAACTAAGACCGGTTTGATGCGTCTTCCTTGGATTCGGCGTCCCCATCAATGTCGCCAACTTTGTGTTTTAGCGATTGTGGGTTTTCATCGTGGGGTATTAGCAAACCTCGCTTGATATCCTTCTGCTGCAGTTTCCGTTCGCGCTTAAGTAAACGCTCTGCGCCTTTGAGCGAACGAAACCGCGAAATTCGTTCATACTTCCTAGGAACCACCATATTGGCAACGATGCTGATGTGATCATTCAACGTCCAACAGTCTGCCTCTAGTTCATCTAAATCCGCCCATTGCCCAGGCTTTCCCAAATATACGTATTTACTTTTAAAAGACACCACATCTCTATAAAGCAATCTGCCTGCCCTCCCAACACTTGAATCACTGATTACGCTCAATCGCATTAGATGCTGCATGGCTGCAATTCCTGCGTCATTTGCCTCTTTTAAGACGCTTTCAATTTGTTCTTCATGAATACCTTGCTCTTCTTTGAGCATCAGCATGTTGAGCGTCTGTCTTGTTAGGACCCCCATTGCATTGGCGCGGTCTGTTGCCAGTGATACTAGGTGACGTATTTCTGTAATTCTTTCTTCTTTGGCGTTCGCTTTGGCCGTTCGCGTTGAAATTAGGGTCGCTAGTATTGTTCCAGTGAGAACTAGAAACGCGGCTTGGATTTCTTGAGGCGTTTGATTCCAGAGATCAATAATCATGCCACCAGTCTCTCGTGGTTTGCCTTACTGTGGCGTTTGAGCCACACCGGATATGGCGTTGATGAGCAGTTTGTCATCGTCGCTGCCTGGGGTGCTCTTGCCTATCCCATTAGCCGGAGGGGAAGGCTTGCACCCGGTTCTTTTTCGTTAGCACCCATTGGATTCTTTTGGGTAGGGGCTAATCCAAGGACGCCTGCCGAGTTGTTCTATCCGTTGGGTGATTCCTTCTGGATTTAATATCGAGTGATCCAGCGCGGTCGCTACGCCAGCTCTCCACGCCTGAAATTCGCGACGCTCGCACTGATGCCCTTTTCGTTTTCAAATGAAACGGTTAATACTCACCAGTAACCCGGTTCTTTTCAATCATCTGTAGAGCAGATTTCACTGCGGTCACAATCCGCTCTTGGCCTGCCGATTCAGACTTGCTTGACCATTTCAAGACTTCGCCCAGGTGGCCGATCCCCGCTTTGCGCAACCACTTGTCTCGATTTGCAAGATCGGCCATCAAGTAAATTGCCGCTACTTGTTCGCCGAGACCCACTGGCCCCCGCTCGTCAGCGTAACCGTGCGCTCGCGCGGCTACTCTCAGGAAGATGTCGATTGTCTGCATCCGTCGTCGAAGCGCCAAATCGCGAGTCGCCGTCAGATATGTTAGAAGTGCGCCAATAAGCGATCCACCAAGCAACACAATTACAATTTCCCCAGTATTCATATCGAACATCTTCGCATACAGCCCGGTTTCTAGACGCTTCCAAGAATTTACTTACACAGATTTCCATGCTTATTGAACGGCGGGCGCTCTACTTAATCTGCGAGCCAAATGCAGGGAGAATGTTCGCCCATGTCGAGGTCATGTCTGGTTCATCTTATGGTTTTGATGCCTGTGGGCGAGAGCAGGTCCGCACCCCTTCCATACTCGAGGGAGCAAAGATGCAATCCGCTCGGTACTGAGTATTCACAAACTAAACAGGTCATTGGTCGTTGCTATCTTCCAGGTACGGGTAACCAGCAGGCTTCTTGGGATGCTTCCGGATGTGCTCCGCGACTGACTCAGACGCAAGATCATAGAATTCCATCGGTTCATAAGGAAAAGCGCCAGGCGTCTCTTCGTAGTACGGAGAGATAAGCCTCCCCCAGTGTTTGTGACCCTTGAATTCTTCCAAGTACGGATAGGCTACTGCCCACGATTCCTTCAATTCTTGCGCACTAGGCTTTAGGGTGACTTCTCGCCCCCGGCCCCATATTTGAGTAATGAAAAAAGACTCCAATCCGTGCGACTCCGCTCGTATCCTACTAATGCATCGAACCTTTTCTGATTCGCGTCACATTTTTCTCGTTCCTTTGAATAGACGTTTGTCAAGACTGCTGAACCAATACCAACAAGCAAAGCCACTGCCGACGGCAACCATGCGCTAAGTTCCATGCTCTTATCCGATTGGTTCTGATCGGTGACTGGTTTGTGTAGGTTTAGTCCTGTTGGTGTGGGTGTGCCGATGATGGGTACTACGTCGTTGCATCTGACGATGAGTTCGCGTCAACCGCAGATGTTGGCAGATAACTGGTTGCTGCGCTCGACCGTGGTTAAACGGCAGGAGAGGTTGGTCGAGGTGTTGTTTATCTGAAATAGGACGCATTAATTTTAGTCGGATGTGTCCCTTCGAACTTCACGCTGCAAGAAGTCGAAAAGTGACAACAAACGTTCGTCTTCTGTAACGTAGATATCGATTCGCTCAGATATGGATTCAATTGCGAACTCTATCGATTCTGCTTCTTGCACATTGCCCTTTGCTCTTGCTTGAGCATATTCTCTCTTGTAGTTCTTGAGCTTAGCGCGTAGCTCGTTTGTCAATGCCTCAATATCGAGTCTTTCATTGACAATCAATTCCATTTGATCGTAGGCGTCAATTATATTCTGTTCGCCCCGTGCACGGCCTCCGGAAGAGACACTCGAAGATAAAGGTTGCACGTCGTCACGGTGCATTCTTTCAAGGAATCTCTTACCTCTCGCAGTTGAGGAATAATCGATAGAAGTCAGTGGTTTGTCCCACCCGCGTGGAACTTGCCAACGTCCATTGTCGTTTAGCTTACGCTTCGATAGCGTAGAATCCTCCGAGTCATTCACTGCTGCGACCAGGTCCATTCGCGCTTCTTCACTTCCCGCCCGGCCATCGTTCGCGGTTACGTGGTAGAAAAAGTTGTCACTATTCAAAATTACGATTCGCTGGCCAGTCTCACGTTCAAACTCCATTATTAGTTCAGGCCTGGGGCGCAGTGCCTTCCCGTTTGTCTTGATCCGCCAATCTTCCTTGCTGTCGTCGGTAACAAGAATGACGTCACTACCATTTTCCTTCGCATACTTCATAGTTTGAGCCCAGAAAATGTAATCGCCGCTGCTGTTTTCATTGGTCTTACCGCTGTCACCATAACCAGGCGGGATTTTATTTTTGAAGCGCTCTCCAGCAACGGCCACAAGTGCTTCAAGCTCAGGCTCTGTGGGCTCGGGCCCCACAGAGGCACCGTAAAGGCCAGCTATACGTTCAAGTACTTCATCCATCTTCTGGTGATGAATTTCTTCACGAATCGAAGTCAGTTCATTTTTCAGACTCTCGCTCCATCTGGTTACTGCGGCTATCGCTTGAGTCTGTTCATCTGTTTGTTCCAGCCTTGATCTGTGCTCATTGGTTGAAACGACTTTGATGAAATCGTCGATCTTTCCAATTCGATCGGTGTGCTTCTTGGTTTGTTCAGCACGCACTGAATCGCAGTTATTATGAAGCTCCGTAGCAATTTGAAACGGCATCCATAGTCGTTCTTTATTTCCTTCCAATATCTTGAAGAGCGAATCTCTGCTGGTCTTAGATATGCGATAGAAGTTAAGAAGGACATTTGCGTCGAGGACGAAAGCAGCACTTTCGATTAGACTGTCTCGGACCTCCTTTGAGCGTTCGTAATAGTCGCGGAATCTTGTTCTTAAGTCTGTGTTTTGTGGCGTTTCTTCACTCTGTGTCATGGGTCGAATTAAACCATCGATAGGCTGCTGAACACACAATGTGACTCTGTCAGAGACTAATTTTCACTATTGGACGGTCATCGCTTGGAGCTAGGTAGGGCACACCTTCCGTTGCGAGTTCAGGGGTGGCCCCTGATGCGATCCGCCCATATTGGGCTGCCGTGTGCGGATTGGGACTCCATTGCCGTGACGGGCTTTTACTGCGCCATTGGAGGAAGCAATGCTCGACGGTCGGCGTGAAACGAGCTTGATCAGTCACGGTTCCACTCCGGGTTGATGATGATCAGTTCGCCTGGCATAGCAACGGCGTTGATTTGGAGTGTGCCGGTTTTCCCTTCGTGGACGAGCAAACCGCAGCCCTTTGCTTGCGCTTCGTCGTAGAGCTCGCGGATGTGCCCCTCGGAAGTGACAACGTACTCCGCAGCAACGGTCACAGCTTCGTGGAACTTCGCAAGAATCTCCTCGGACTGATGGCCGCTCACTGCTTGCCCCCTCGGTGCAGTAGTGGTTTGCCGATGAAACGTGAATCAGGCTGTAAGCCTAAGTCCTTGTTCTTTTCGGGCTTTGGCTCGGATGCATAGTCAACGCTGTCGTAGGGTTCTGTGACCCTGCGCTTGAACATGGTCAACGTACGGGTCGATTCGGCGTGGAAACCTGGCACGCACCTGGTGTATCCAAAGGATCGGATGCGGATTAGCCGATTGGACTTAGGCATCTGGCACCTCCGGGCGTTCGGATGGTCACCATGTCAGCCATAGACCATGCGCGGCCGGCCACCATTTCGAATCCGACGAGCACGTGACCTTCTGGGATTTCCCCAACTTCGAACTCTCCGCCCTCCCATGCGTGCATCCGCATCTTAGCCGGGATTACCTCCACGCTGTTCACTATCTTGTGGGCGGCGTTTTCCTCGCTGTGGAGGCTTTGCTGGTGGTCGGCAACCATCACAGGATCAACACCCACCGCCTTAGCTGTCGCCACCGCGTAATCAACAATGGTCGGTACCCGCTGGGCGGCGGCTTCTAATGCGACTTGAGCGACCATCGCGGGTGTCGCGCCATTGACGTTTACGCCATTCGCGTCGATCCAGTCCATGGGCGCTTTGGAGGCACGAGTGACCGCGTCCGTGTTTAGCGGGGCCTGGTTAGTGGTCATTAGAAGTCTGCCTCGTAGATAGTAGTAATTTGGATGGTTGCTGCGAACCGTAAGCCGTCGTTGGTTTTGCCGGCGATTTCCACTACGCCGAGCCCGTCCCGATCGGTTTCGGTAACGCTGAATCCGTATCCGTCATCGAGTAGTGCGGAGCTGAGGAAGTCGCGTAGTTCGTCCACCGTAGGGATGCGACGTGCTTTCATCTGCTCTGCGGTCTTGACCGGGTCTCGGGTCGAATATGTAACTCATTTGGTGTTTCCTAGCCCTAGGCGTGCGTTGATCTGCCCTAGTTCGCTATGTAGGTTTACGCCTGTGCCGTCGATGGTGACGCATAGCTGAGCGAACGCGATTAGTGCGATAGTCCGCTGCTCGTATGCCAGGGCGAGGGTGGCTTGCGCAATTACCCAATCACCGTCGCGCTCACCCTCATGTGGGCTAATATTGGACGCGGTGCCATACGGGTTGCCGGGTAGGCTACTCATGTTTTTCCATTCTTGATTCGCGCCCTGGGTGGGGTGATACTTTGCTCATGGACATTGATATTGAG
Organism: Glutamicibacter sp. BW77; assembly: GCF_002332285.1. Lineage (NCBI taxonomy): Bacteria > Bacillati > Actinomycetota > Actinomycetes > Micrococcales > Micrococcaceae > Glutamicibacter > Glutamicibacter sp. BW77. Next base: position 11,268 of record NZ_NRGT01000007.1, read on the forward strand.
GTTCGGTACTTGAGTGAGCGGGATGTTTACGCTGTCACTGTTCCGACGGTGCCTAGTGCTTCGTTGGAGGTTCAGACCGTTGAGGAAGCTGCGTATTTGGCTCGTGCTCGGGTTGGGGAGATCACGGGGACTGATGTTGAGGCGGTCCTTGTCGCTAGCGTGATTGAGCTAGACGACGGTGACTAACCCACGCGCTGTCTCAGCCACGTTCCCCACCTCCTAGTGCCTCGCCGAGCTGCTTGCCGAAGTCGCCCCAGATGCTCGGTTTGGGGTTTTCTTACTCTTACTGTGTGGGCAAATACCCGTCTGCGTGGGTGCGGGGCTCTCCCTCGTTGTCATCACCGGCCCATTCTTCGTAGAGCTCCCCCGGTTCATCGAACTGGTTACCGCCCCATAGGGTGCCGCATCTCGGGCATTCCCAATTGCCGTCTTACATTTCGGAATCGGCGAGGCGCGCGCTGCAATACGGTTCTTTGAAGATCAGAGTGGGCGCGGTCTCATACTTCACGACCGGGCCGCTCATGGTGTGTCCTTGGCTTCGAAGGTGACCCGGTAGATAGTGGTGTCGGCGGTGATGTTGAGGGTGTCGGGGTCGAGTTGTTCGCCGGTGAGAAGATCGCGGACCTTACGTTCAATAGCGTTGGTGAAGGCGTGCAGCCGGGTGAGAACTAACTCCACGTCGTTGGTGCGTGCTCTCGACAGCCGACGATCACTTCGGCGAGTACTGGGTTGATCTGCCACGTGTCGAGGAAGTCTAGGTAGCCTTCGAGGTCTTCCGGCACGTCCGCTTCGCCGGTGATATTGATGTGTGCCGGTGATATTGATGTGTTCTGCGCAGTCGTGGACGGCGGTGCCTCGTCGTGCGGCGTCGTCTCGTTCACGGTTTGGGAGTAGCTGCAGGAATTTAAGGGAAGGGCAGTCCTTCTCCCCTGTGCCGTTTACTCGAAGTCCTGCAAGGCATCCAGCGTTTTCCGGGTCGAGCGCTCATCTGGCTACGACGGTTCCGTCCCATCAGATGAGTGCTGGTTCTGGTACGCCTCCGCCGATGAGGGTGGTTACGCCGGTAACCGGGTCGCCGTCCAATTTGTACCGGTGGCTGGATTCTTTGAAGGTGAGTCTGCGTTCGGTGCTGGCTCCTTGCAGCTGCCCCTCGGTGCTGAAAAGCTGACTAAGGGACAGAAGGGCGCGGTAGTCGCCGTTGTCCGTGAATTTGTCAACGCTAATGCGGCATGACATTAGACGAAAACCATCCGCCACTTCCTGACAAGATCCAGCGTCTGATCGACGCGATCAACATGCAGCACGTCTGGGCGCTTCGAAAGCTCCACGGAAAAGACCTGGGTGATCATGTCCAAGTCCTCATCGAATTGGAAACCGACAAACGGTACGACGAGATGATTGCACTCCTCGAAGAGATCACCGAGCTCATGCACACGCTGGAGCAGTACGACACTAGGGAGCCGCAACCTTATTACGCGGAGAAGCTCGCCTCGATCTACATAAAACTTGGTAGCCATGACGATGCTATCCGGGCGCTGCGCCGATGGTTGGACGCTTGGCCAGCAGACAGGTTGGCTATGCAGCCGGCCAGCGGGAGAAGATCACCACCAGAATTGCCGGACTAGAGGTACGAAGAATGGACCTTTGACCCTGTAAACGGCATGTTGACCGCGTCAACACGAACCGCAACAAAGAGCAAAGGAACCACACGGTTACGGCGAGTAAACAACAAAGAAGTAGAGTCAAAGCCGGTATGACAAGGAAAAATGCCGGTTCAAGTCCCCTTTCGCGCACGCAGGGAATTCCGCTCCCTCTAACCGGCAAGAAGTTCAGCGCCACTTCGACCGTATTTTATGCGGATAGGCAGTCTGGAAATTCCGAGTGCTAATTGACTGAAGTCCTCATTGTTTGCCGGGACCATGCTGCTTTCAATTACTTCTCTAAAGTTCCGCGCCCTCCAGATCTAACCTTGCATTCGCTACTCGAACAGTGTGATTTCACTCTCTGCGATACGTAAAATACACTTCCATTCACCTAAACGAACTATCTGCTCACACTTTTGATTAAAACGATTTAATTATCAGCTGACTTGGCATCTTGCGTCTTTATACGCGTTCGAACCAAGAGCGGAAGCCGCTAGTGAAGCTATGCGTATCGTGCCTAATTTATTGAATCCTGACTAACTCAAAGTCGTGGACAGGATCTGCACAGTTCTCGATTAGCAATCGATGCTACCCGCCGGTATTGCACTTCGAGTGCATCTCAATCCAGATGCTAAACGAAGTCACTTAACTTGAAAGAGGTATAGTCATGGGATTCATTGGTTGGATTGTTTTAGGTCTTATTGCCGGTGCGATTGCTAAGGCAATCAAGCCAGGTAACCAGGGTGGCGGCTGGATCGCTACGTTGGTGCTTGGTGTGGTTGGTGCCATTGTCGGTGGCTGGATCGGTTCCGCGTTGTTTAGCGTGGATATCAGTTCGTTCTGGGACATCAAGACTTGGTTGCTGGCCATCGGCGGTTCGTTGATTGTTCTCATTATTTGGGGATTCTTGACTCGCAAGAAGGCGTAATAGCGCAAACGAAGATGGCCTCGCTCCTACACGGAGCGAGGCCATCTTCGTTTTAAGATAACGCCGAATCTCACGAACCCTCAATGAATCGGCGAGTTCTACTGGCTTTGATCTGCACCCCGGACGGATCGCCCCTTGGCGGCATCTGGTCGTAACGAGCTGACCTTTTATTGGCGCTAGTTCCATCTCTAACTTGGTAGGATCAATGACGGCCAGCATCTAACATCACGGCCGATTTGCCGCCAGTCTTGGAGACCCAATGCGTATCGCCATGCTTTCCCTGCACACCTCGCCCATGGAACAACCCGGGTCCGGAGATGCTGGCGGCATGAACGTTTACATTCGCAACCTCTCCATAGCCTTGGGCGCTCTGGGCCACGAGGTTCACATGTTCACCCGCACCGCACAAGCTTCGATGACCAGTGAAGTCGGCCCACGGGTTTTCATGCATCAGGTACAGATGCGTCCAGGGATCCAGTTGTCCAAAGAAGAACTGCCGGGCATTATCGATGAAGCCGCTTCCCTGCTCGAGGAACATATGGACAGCCTGAACATCGACATCATCCACGGCCACTATTGGCTTTCTGGAATGGTCGGACTACAACTAGCCGAAGCATGGCGCATCCCCTTGGTTGTTTCGCTCCATACCTCCGCGGCGGCGAAGGAATTTGAATCCGGCATCCCCGAGCCCGAAGCACGCAAGGATGCCGAACGACGCCTGCTAGCAGGGGCTTCGCGCATCATCGCCAATACGCCGGTCGAGGCCAGGGGGCTGGCCCGGTTCTACTGTGTAGACAAGGAAAAGCTCGATGTGGTGCTGCCGGGAGTCGACCACAAGATTTTCCACCCCGAGCAAGACAAACTGCGCCGCCCCCTGGGCGAGGACGACCTTCATGTGGTCTATGCCGGACGGTTCCAACGGCTCAAGGGCGCCCACGTACTGATCGAGGCGATCGCACTGGCACGCGCAGAGGACCCCACGCTGAAGATCACCGCGTCACTGTTCGGTGCAAATTCTGGTTCCGCCGAATACGACCTGCCGGCTCTTGCCGAAAAACACTTAGTCGCCGATGTATTAACCTTCTTCGGTCCGCTACAACCCGCACAGCTTGCCGCGGTCTTCGCCAACGCCGATGTGGTGGCGGTCCCCTCACTGTCTGAAACCTTTGGGCTGGTTGCCGCCGAAGCACAGGCTTGCGGCACCCCGGTGCTCGCCAATCATGTGGGCGGATTAGCCTACGCGGTCAACGACGGTGAATCGGGCTGGTTGATGGAAGATTGTTCTCCCCATCTTTGGGCACAACAGCTACTGACACTCGCGCGCAATCCTGCGATGGTCACCCAGGCTGGGCACGCAGCGCTTGAACATAGTGGTGAGTTCACTTGGGAACGGGCAGCTGTGACTTCGCTAGCCAGCTATCGCATGGCGAGCACCCCGGCCCCGACACCATCGCAACAGCTCTAAGGCTCACATGCGTACCCCCTTTACCTGGCTGGCACATCGTTTCCCACTAGAACGTCGCTCACTTCGTATCGCATCACTCGCTGCGCTGATTGCAGCGATCTTGATCATTCTTGGCGGCGGTGTAGTCCGCGTTACTGGCTCGGGGCTCGGTTGCCCTGACTGGCCCACCTGCGCGGGCGGGTCAGTAGCACCGAGTGCGCAGATGGGATTGCATGCCATTATCGAGTTCGTCAATCGACTGCTGACCGTTGGATTATGCGTCGTGGTGGGCTGGGTAATTATTACCGCTCGCTTGCAACGCAGGCAGGCTCCGGAGGTGACCCGTTGGGCTTGGATGCAGTTCTGGTTTGTGGTTTTGAACGCCGTCATTGGTGGCATCACCGTCTGGGTCGATCTGAATCCGTATGTGGTGGCTGGGCACTTCCTGGCGGCTACCGGGCTGCTCACTGCCGCGGCCATCACCTGGCAGAAAAGTCAGAACCTCGATAAGCCGCAGCTGCCCGCCGGTTCGCGGAATTCACGCGTGCTCGCCCGCTGGCTTCTGGCCATGACCGCGGTGCTGGTCATTCTGGGAACCGTGGTTACCGGTACAGGCCCTCACGCCGGCGATTCGGCCGACGTTCCGCGCATGCCGTTCTCCTGGATTTGGGTCACCCTGATCCATGGTGCCGCGGCGCTGGCGGCGTTCAGCTTGGCAGTCGGCTTATGGTGCCGTGCGAAGCGGGCCGGCGAGAAGCTCCTCGCAGACAAGACCTTGCTTTTTATTCTCGTTTTTCTAGGCCAAGGAGCTCTGGGAATCATTCAGTCCCTAACTCACCTGCCCGAGCTGATGGTCGTTTTGCATCTAGTCGGTTCGGCATTGGTCTGGATTGGCGCCGTCCGCGTACTTTTGGCGGCCGAAGGAAGCCATCACGCTACAACACGAATCCCCGCAATGGCCGTATAAATTTAGTGGTCCGTAGCTAATTGCTACGGACCACTAAATTTTAGTCTTTGCGGGTCAGGTCCAGCTCAAAGTGTGGTTTGAGCTTGCGCGGGTTCCACCCTTGCACTTTGTACCCCTGGCTGGTCGCTTCAAATCCCAGATCTACGGTGGCCGGCAGTAGCACCGGAGTTTTAAATTCAATGCGCCACGAATAGTTTCCGCTAGCCGGTTCAATTCCTGCCAGCGCGCGAGCCGCCAAATAAATACCGTGGGCAATGGCCCGAGGCATTCCTAGCGCCTTCGCGCTGAGTGCACTGAGGTGAATCGGGTTGTAGTCCCCGGCCACGGAAGCCCATGCCCGTCCAGCACCTGCTCCCAGTTTCCATTGTGCGGTGCGCTGCGGCGCACTAAACTCACTATGCTCCACACTCGGCGGCGTTTGGCCATCAATTTTGACGCCTTTAGCCAGGAAGGTGCTGCGCAACAACATTCGGGTTTGCCCGTCCACCACAATCTTTACCAGCAGATCGCAGCAGACCCCCTTGGGGTGTGCCACTAAGTTCTCGGCGTTCACTTCCACGTCAAATAACTCGGCGTCCCCCAGCGGCTCGGCGACGTCCACCTGGTTGGTTAGGTGAATCATGCCCAGCAACGGCAGCGGAAAATCTTCGCGTAGCATCAAGGACATCGCCAGCGGGAACGCCAGCGAATGTACGTAGAGGCTAGGCAGTTTACCGTTGGCCGGCGCTTTGACCGCGCGGCGGAATTCTCCGAGTTTTTCCCGGTCGGCTTGAGCCCCTTGGAAGACCAGCGTCACCTTGGGCAACACCGGGTTCTTACTCTTACGGTTCAGCGTTTTGACCGCCCGCGCATAAACCGATCCCATCGAGGGGATCGCGGAAACTACTTCGGCACCCATTTAGGCACCCACTAGCGACTGACCGCAGACACGCAGTGTCTGGCCGTTGAGGCCGGCGGCAGCGTCAGAGCCAAGGAATCCAATCGCCTCGGCGACATCTACCGGCAAGCCACCCTGCATGAGCGAAGGCAACACCAAGCGTGCCACGGTTCGAGTGCCCAGCGGGATCTTTGCGGTCATCTCGGTTTCGATAAAGCCCGGTGCCACGGCGGTGATCGAGCCACCGCTTTCGGCGAATAGTGCGGCGCTGGCTCGCACCATGCCGATGACGCCTCCCTTACTGGCGGCGTAATTTGTCTGCCCGCGGTTACCGGCAATGCCGGAGGTCGATGCCAGGCAGACGACGCGAAGTCCTGGGATTTTTGCGGCCAAAAAGACTTCATTCATGCGCAGCTGTGAGGCGATATTAACCGCGATGACCGAATCCCAACGGGCGGCATCCATATTTGCCAGTAACTTGTCCCGGGTGATTCCGGCGTTGTGTACTACCAAATCCAGCGAGCCGTGTCGGGTGAGCGCGTGATCCATGATGCGTGCGCCGGCATCCTTGGCGGTGACATCTAGCTGCAGCGTAGTGCCACCGACCTGATTTGCCACCTTTGCGAGCGCGTCGCCCGCCTGCGGCATGTCAACTAAGACCACCTTGGCACCGTCACGGGCCAGGGTGCGGGCAATCTCCGCGCCGATACCACGGGCGGCGCCGGTGACGACTGCGACCTTACCGGCCAGTGGTGCCCGGAAGTCATCGGGAAGTTCTCCAGCTTCGGTGCGGACGGTCAAAAATTGACCATCCACGTATGCGCTGCGCCCGGAGAAGAAGAAGCGTAGCGCTCCCAGTGCGCTCGGGCTGACAATGCTGGTGTCACCAGCTAAGACGATGCCGTTGGCGGTGGCTCCACCGCGCATTTCGCGTCCCAAGGAACGCATCGCGCCATCAATGCCTTGGCGGACCGCGGCGACCGCAGGCTCATCGTTAGCCAACGCCGGCTTGGAGACGGAAACCACCCGGGCTCCGGGCACTAGTTTGCGCAAGGCAGCACCGGTGGCAAGCATCAGGGCGGAGAGCTGTTCGGGATGGCTCAGCTCATCGAGTAGCAATACCAGCCCACCTAGTTTGCTCTGCCCCGCATCGTGACGGCGCACATCCAATCCCCAAGAGACCATGATGTCGCTGAGTTCCTGGGCACGGGCGGAGGTGCCTAAGACCAATACCGGACCGGGAAGCAGCGGGGTGTCTACCCCGTAGCGGCGCAGGCGCGGTGGGCGTGGAAGTCCAAGCAGCTTCGCAAGCTTCTTGGTCATCCCACTGTTCACTAGTTCTAGGTACTTATCAGCCATTTACTTTCGTGCCTCCAAGATTGCAACAACACCCTGACCACCGGCGGCACACACGGAGATCAGTGCGCGGCCCGAACCCTTTTCATGCAACATTTTTGCGGTGCTGGCGATCAGTCGTCCGCCGGTGGCGGCGAATGGGTGGCCAGCGGCCAGCGAGGAACCATTCACGTTGAGCTTGGCGCGGTCCACGGTGCCTAGTGGTTCGTCTAGTCCCAGCTTTTCGCGGCAGAACTCTTCGGACTCCCACGCCTTCAGCGTGGCTAGCACGGTGCCGGCAAAGGCCTCGTGGATCTCGAAGAAGTCAAAATCTTCGAAGCTGAGGTTATTGCGCTTGAGCAGTCGGGCGGTGGCGTAGGCAGGAGCCATCAGTAGTCCTTCGCTACCGTGGACAAAGTCCACCGCGGCAGCTTCGAAGTCTACAAAGTTCGCCAACATCGGCAGATCGTTTTCCTGAGCGTAAGCCTCGCTACCCAAAAGCACTGCCGAGGCGCCATCGGTCAGCGGGGTGGAGTTCGCAGCGGTCATCGTGGCCTGCTCCCCCAGCGACTTGCCGAAGGCTGGCTTAAGCTTTGCCAGCTTGTCCATGGAGGAATCGGCGCGCAGGTTATTATCCTTGGCTAGCCCGTTAAACGCGGTGATCAAATCATCGAAGAAACCACGGTCATAGGCGGCTGCAAGATTTTTGTGGCTGGCCAACGCTAGTTCGTCTTGGGCTTCGCGGGTGATGCCCCAGGCATGGGTGGTGATGGCTTGGTGTTCACCCATTGACATCCCGGTGCGTGGTTCACCGGTGCCCGGAGCGCTGGGTGCTAGGTGTGCCGGGCGGATCTTCGCCAAGGCGCTGAGCTTGGCCTTGGTGCTGCGCGCCCGCGAAAGTTCCAGCAGGATAGCGCGCAATGGCTCGGAGACCACAATTGGCGCGTCACTGGTGGTATCCACGCCACCGCCGATGGCCGAGTCGAGCTGGCCGAGCTTGATCTTATTTGCCAGCGAACCGATGGCTTCCATGCCGGTGGCGCAAGCCATCTGTACGTCGTACGCCGGAGTAGCCGCGTCCAATGAGCTACCCAGTACGCACTCGCGCATCAGGTTAAAGTCCTTGGAGTGTTTGAGTACCGCGCCGCCGGAGACCGCGCCGATGCGCTGTCCCTGCAGGCCAAAGCGGGCTACCAGGCCTTCCAGCGCGGCGGTGAACATGTCCTGATTGGAGACGTTCACGTAGGCGGTGTTTGACCGGCCAAAGGGAATACGGTTGCCACCGATGATTACCGCGTGGCGCACTGGCTGATCGGCCATGGAAGAACTCCTAGGGTTGTGAGAAGTATTACTGTAACCAACAGTACATGATACTCTAAGTTACGTGAACAAGATCACCCAAGATAACGATGCGGTCACCGATGGTCGTTCGGCCCGCTGGCAGGCGCATCGCAGCCAACGCCATACCGAGCTGCTCAAGCTCGCCCGCAAAGCGGTACATAAGCTGGGCCCGCAGGTGTCCATGGAAGACATCGCCGCGCACGCCAAAACCTCCAAACCGGTCTACTACCGCTATTTCGGAGATAAGGAAGGGTTGCGCCAAGCGCTCGGCGCGGTGGTTATCACAGACTTCCGCGATTCGATCATCGCCGCGGGCCTGGCCGAGGGAGACGAAGCCGGGGCGCTACGCGCAATGGTTACCGCCTACCTGGAGCTAGCCAAGGGCAGTCCGAACCTTTACTTTTTTGTCACCGCCCAAGCCCCGGACGTGCTCACCGCACCAGATCGCACGGCAACCGGCTCCCTGGGAGTACTCAATGCCTTCTTCGACGAGGTCACCGCATTGATGAATGAGCGGCTAACCGCACATCTGGCCGGCAATACGCACAGTGCCTCCAAGGCCACCGGATTGTGGCCACGCGCGGCCCTCGGGATGATCCGCTCCGCCGGAGAAATCTGGTTGCGCCAGCCCGAAGGCGAAGACAAAGCAACTTTGAATGAAATGGCCCAGGCCCTCAGCTCTTGGCTCACCCACGGCATCTCCACCACCCAACGCAGCGCATGAAAGGCAAACAAATGAACAGCATCAACGTTAAAGCCCTGGCCGAACAGCTCCTTGGCCCCTACGCAGAAATCCGCAAGGCTTCGCGTGCTCGCGCCGCCGACCCGCAGTTGCAGCGTGACCCTGCGTGGTCCATGGATGAACACCGCGAACAGGTGCTGCGCCAGCTGAAGGTCTTAGTTGATCAAAAAGCGGTACAGCGCGCATTCCCGAAGAAGTTTGGGGGGCTCGATGACCACGGAGGCTCCATCGCCGCGTTCGTGGAACTTGTCGCCGCGGACCCTTCGCTGCAGATCAAAGCCGGCGTGCAGTGGGGTCTTTTTGCCGGTGCCATCATGCACCTAGGCACCGAAGAACACCACGCCAAGTGGCTGCCGGGCGCAATGAACCTGGATGTACCTGGCGCGTTTGCCATGACCGAGATCGGCCACGGCTCCGACGTGGCTGCGGTAGCGACCACCGCCACCTATGACCCGGAAACCGAAGAGTTTGTCATCCACACGCCCTTCGCCGCTGCCTGGAAAGAATTCTTGGGCAACGCCGCGTTGCACGGCACCGCAGCGACGGTCTTCGCGCAGCTGATCACCAACGGGGTAAACCACGGCGTGCACTGTTTCTACGTGCCGATCCGCAATGAAGACGGTAGCTTCGTTGAAGGTGTCGGAGGCGAGGATGACGGGCTTAAGGGCGGACTGAACGGTATCGACAACGGCCGTTTGCACTTCACCAACGTGCGCATCCCACGCACCAACCTGCTCAACCGCTACGGCGATGTGGCCGCCGATGGCAGCTACAGCTCCCCGATCTCCTCCCCCGGCCGACGCTTCTTCACGATGCTCGGCACCCTGGTCCAGGGTCGAGTCTCACTCGACGGCGCAGCAACTGGCGCCTCGAAGATGGCCCTGCAGATCGCCGTAACTTACGGCAACCAGCGTCGCCAGTTCAACAGCGTCTCAGATACCGAAGAAACCACGATCTTGGATTACCAGCGTCATCAGCGTCGGCTGATCACCCGGATGGCACGCACCTACGCCGCGTCCTTTGCACACGATGAACTGCTCTCGAAGTTTGACGCGGTCTTCTCCGGCCGCGAAGACACCGACGAGGATCGTCAAGATCTAGAAACCCTGGCCGCGGCGTTGAAGCCGTTGAGCACCTGGGACGCGTTAGACACCATCCAAGAATCACGCGAAGCCTGCGGCGGTTCGGGTTACATCGCCAAGAATCGCTTCACCCAGCTCTACCAGGATCTGGATGTGTACGTGACCTTCGAAGGGGATAACAATGTGCTCTTGCAGCTGGTGGGCAAACGCCTGCTCACCGATTACGCGGCAGAGTTCCGCAAGCTAGATACCGGGGCGATGGCCCGTTACGTGGCCAAGCAGGTCGGCACCACAGCGCTCTACCGTTCGGGGTTGCGCAGCGTGGGCCAGGCCTTCGTCGATGTCTCCGATGAGCGTAAGAGCGCAAACTTCTTCAAGGATCCGGCGAACCAGCGCGAGCTGTTGACCGACCGGGTCAACGCCAAAGTTGCAGAGGTGGCAAACGCTTTACGCGCGGCAGGCAAGGATAAAGTCAAGGGCGCCAAGGCTTTCAACGAGAATCAAGACCTGCTGATCTCGGCCGCTCGTGATCACGGGCAGCTGTTGCGCTGGGAAGCTTTCACGGCGGCGCTGACCAAGGTTGAGGATCCAACTACCGCCGAGGTGTTGACCTGGTTGCGTGATGTCTTCGCACTGAGCTTGATCGAAGATGATCTGGGCTGGTTCTTGGCCCACGGCCGACTGTCCATGCAGCGTGCGCGCACCCTCCCGGGTTACCTCAATCGTCTGCTAGACCGCCTGCGCCCCCATGCTCAGGATCTGGTTGACGCGTTTGGCTACACTCAGGAGCATCTGCGCGCGGAGATCTCCACCGGTATCGAGGCCACCCGCCAAGATGAGGCCATGGAGTACTTCCGCAAGCTACGGGCCAGTGACAATGCTCCGGTCAGCGAGAAGTCGTTGAAGAAGTCCAAGGCGTAAGTTCGCTTCAGGGCCGCGGCTACCTACTTGGTGGTCGCGGCCTTGGTCGTCTCAAGTAGTCGATAAGCGTTGATGAGCGCACAAATCTGGCTGGCCGTGGCTACGTCCGGCATCGAGATGATCTGCTGTTGGTAGTAGCCCATATCGATGACGACGGCCGGCCCATTGCCGGTCAAAAACCCCTTATGCGAGATGTCCGAGCGGTAGCCCCACCCACCGTATTCCAAGGCCCTTACGTCTTTCACGTGCACGGCTTTGATATCCGAGTACTGAAGCTTCATGACCTTAAAGCATCTGGAAGCCACAATCCGTGTGCCTTGTCCGTCGACTTCAAAAGCTCCAGCAAAGAAGAACCAGTAGCACAGGCCGCCGGCCAGCGCGCCGAAAATCACCACGAATTGGTCGGCGTACCAACCGATCAGCATCAGTAGTATCGCAACTGCGGCAATCAACCAGCGCATCCCGGGCACTGTCAGCGTCACCTGCGATACCTCGTCGAGCTGCGCGCGCTGTGCCTGGCTAAGCGCCACAGCAGAGGCTGGGTCGTTAGCTTCCAAATCCGCGGCGATTATCTCGTGTGATTGTTCGTGCATCACCTCCCGCGGACGGTAGGCGAAGAATACTAATAGGCCCAACAGTGCGGATCCGGTCAAAGATACAGCAAGTGTCAGCCCGTGCACGGAAGCGAACTGGGCAGAGCCCATCCCCAATTGGCCCACGACCAAAGCAAGGCTCAAACCATTGATCATTAGTCCAAGCACCACCGCGAATCCGAGACCAATCCGGGCCAGCATGATCGACTGAGCGCGGGTCATGATCGCCGCGCATCCGATAGCCCCGGCAACAAACACAGAGAAAAAGGTCATCGTCAGCACGTGACCTAAGAGGGAATCATAACCGTCTACCTCGCCGCGGCCATTCCAGTGCGTCGCGAGTTCCGCCGGCAGCTGGTCCTTGACCATAACCATCCAGGCGCCTGCCAACAGGGCAAGAATCAGCAATCCACTGATAATGCCGATGATCCAATTGCGGTTATATCTCTGGTCCTCTTCGGACACGACACCCTCTCGTGAAAGTTCCCAAATGTGGCATAAAATTTCTACCTACCTGATTTAAGCTTACCAAATCAGAGGTGTTCTATTTAATTATTATTGAGACCACGTGCAAGGATTTCGATCCTATTGCCAAACGGGTCACGGCAGTGGAACCGCTGGTAACCCTCAAAGCTATGCCGCTCCACCCAAGACAGTTCATGCCCACCCGATTCAATCCGCCGGGCCATCGCTTCCAATGTGGCAATATTCTTGACTAGAAATGCCGGATGCGCCTTGCCGCTCGGGACAAAGTTTTGATCAACACCAAGATGCACTTCAGCGACCACCTGTTCGCCTTCGAACGCTCGAAACCAGCACCCGCCGCGCTGCTGTAGCGACGGCGGTTTGGGCACCTCGGTGAGGCCTAAGGCCCCTACGTAAAAGCTGCGAGCAAGCGTTTCTTTTCCTGATCCCATCGAAAGCTGTACATGATGCAAAAACATTTTACGTACCATCCTGTCAATTGATGATTTACGCCAAATTTACCAGGCAGGTTTTTCGTGATCACCCGGCTGACCTGAGTATAAAAAGAATATACCCACTTATCCACAAACGGTTCCTGCGAGCCTAAAACGTCGGTACAACGGCGTAAAGTGAAACTATGTACGAAGAAGAAGCTAGTCCTGACAAGGAGTTCGAAGCTCCGCCGCCAACGAGACCACCTACATCCGTGGCGCTCGATTACACCGAGCTCAGCGAGCAAGCTATAGATGACGGCATCGACGATGCCATCGCTCTTCATGATAATTCTTTACTCGCCCAGTATATTAACGAGACTGAACGTCGCAAGGCCAGCTTTAGTGCCAAGCAAGCCAGAATGGCTTACTTTTACGAGAAGCAAGTTGTCCGTGAAAATGAGGACCGCGGGGTGCACATATACCAAAGTGAACGTGGCGCCGCAGCGGCTATTGCCATCAATCGTCGGCAAAGCACCAATGGGGCCTGTAGTTACCTAAGAGCCTGCCGGATCCTCCTCGAAGACACCGCGAACCTCTTCGATTGTTTTGCCCATGGGCATCTGACCGAGCGCCAGATCAAAGCCATTACCGAACCACTTGAAGAAGTTGACGCGAATGGCCGTCGTGAATTTGATGCGATTTTCGCTGATCACACGGATATGTTTGAGAATCTTGGGGTGCGGGCCATCAGCGACCTCGTTCGAAAATTCACCGAGCGATTTCAAAGCAGTGAAAAGGCCGTCAAGATTGAAGATGAAGCCGCGAAACGTTATGTCCGCTTCCGCAAGAGCAAGGACTGTGTGATGCTCAGTGCGAAGCTGCCCTTGGCCGAAGGCATAGCCTTAGCCAAGTCGATCAAAAAACGCGCCAAGGCAATCTTCCGCATGGGCAACGACCCACGCACCAAGCAACAGCTCCAGGCAGACATGCTCATCTGCAGTCAATTGGAAGGTTTTCCGCCGAAGGTTCCGCTGTTCTTGGACGTCAAACTCATCATGACCGATAAGACACTGTTTGCAGGCAGCCATGAGCCGGCAAACCTGCCGGGCTACGGAATCATACCGGCGCAGTATGCTCGTGAGTTAGTCGCTGGAGCGAAGGTGGACCTCGAAGATCCATTCCACCTGACGCTGAAAGACGATGAATTGAACCGCAGAATTTTCACTTTCCCGGAAATTCAAAGGATCTACACCGCACCCGGTAATCAAGACCTCATCGCTATGGATTCAAAGGCTCGTGAATTCCCTGAGTCGCTAAAAGAGTTCATCCGAATTCGAGATTCCCATTGCATGACGCCTTACTGTGACGGTGTTCCTGAAGAAATTGACCACGTGGTGCAACGCCATCCGAACGGACCAACCTCGGTACATAATTCGTCCTACAGATGTCGCTTTTGCAACTTGGCCAAAGAGTTGCCGGGTTGGTACGAAAAAGTAGATTATTCCATTCCGCATTCCATCGTGATCAACACGGGAGATGGACGAACGTATCGTTCACTGGCTCCACCTGCCACGGGCATTGTGCGCGAGGCTGACCCGCAGGCGAATGAACAGCCCCGCAAGTAGGAAAACACTACTGAATGTTAATCCGTCGGTTGTTGTCGAGCCTGGAGTTCTTCAAATCGTCCCTTGGGAAGTGCCACGACGTAAATGATCGAGGCAAGAATAAAGACGATTACGAACGACAAAAGCCCCAAGCCCACGCTTTGGGAACTGGTGCCGTTTGATTCCACACCCAGGGTGCTCAGAACCGAGCCCAGCCCAACACCGAGCACTGCATAGGCGAAAGCTTCAACGCTAATCACGATGGCCTTTTCTACCTGGTACCAGTGGCCCGCGACTAAAAATCCTCGCGCTGTTATTCCGCCAACAACAAAAGCCACCGCGGCGATAACTGCGCAAACCATCAGCATGCGGAATGCGGATCCATAGCCGACACCATCGGGTCCCATGTGGATTGCAACGTGTCCAGGGATAAAAGGTCTGGCCAACCAATAGCCCATAAAGGTCAATACAAGGGCCAAGACTGGAGCAACAAGAAAAAGGCGACGAGTACCAGCAGGGCAACTCAACTTTTCATTTGCGCTACTTGGCATTTTTTCTCCCTTCCTCTTGTTCTTCAGATGAAACCATAAACTCGATCGAACACCACGCTTTAGACTACCTGAGTGAAAAAGAGTTTGCTAGCAAATCCGCGATTCTATAAATCTTGCATCCATCTGACGGGTTTAAAGCGGATTGCCTGAGAGATGATTTTGCTCCTGGGGCCGTGCAGCTTCGCGCATGCGATAGTTGCGTGAGTGAACGCCACCATATCTAGCGCCCCCTATTTCGGGGCAACGATCGAGATAACTGGTCGTGTAAAACCTGTCCAAAAAGCGTGAACATTTTGGTGCCTGCCACTTCAGCTGCAGTCGACACTTCGTCTAGGCTCAAGAACCCATGCACTAGGCCCTCATGGTCTAGTAATTGAACGTCTACTCCAAGCAGGTTCAGTTTCTTGGCTAACTCTGCCCCTTCATCATGTAGCGGATCATGTTCTGCAATCGCAATCATTGTTGTGGGTAGCGCTCTTAGTTCTACGTGCAGTGGACTATATTTCTCTAGCGTTTCTGGTTCCAGATCCTGAACCCACTGTTGGATGAACCACCGCAAGTCTGCACTGCTAAGACCCCAACCCTGTCCTTTGCTCCGTATACTGGGACTGCTCAACGTTAGGTCAGTATTCGGGCAGGCAAGTAGCACTGCGGATACATGGCCCCCGGTTGAAATGTACTCATTCGCTGCTAAGGCGGCAATGAGTCCACCAGAGCTATCGCCGGCAAGAGCCACCGGTATGGTTGGCTGATTTATCTGACTTTGCTCATTTGATGCCCAACGCAAAACATCAACCACGTCTTCAATTGCTGCAGGGGCAGGATGCTCGGGTGCCAACCTAAAATCTACTGCCATCACGTTGACATCACCGTGTACTGCTAGTCGCCGACATGTTCGGTCGTGCGATTCGAGATCACCAAAAGTAAATGCACCGCCATGAACATAAACCACCAATGGCCGCGACTGCTCCCTCGTCTGGTAATACCGAACCGGAATTGCCTTTTGGCTCGGGATTTGAAAGTTCCGCACGGAATACAGATCGGGACCTGGCCCGCGTGAACGCGGCAACCGTAAACTTTCCAAGTCTGGGGACGTTGCAGTTTCAGGTACCGAGCGCACCGTGGACAGCCATTGCTGAAGTCCCGTGTCTGCCACATGGCCATTTCGGGTTGCTGCCTTGGTCAATTGCTCTTCGGGATATCTTTCCATTGGATCAAAAGCTTACCTCGTGAAGAAAACGCAACACTTCACTCAATTCTCTAATGACACCGCTGTGTGCCAGAATCCAAATTAGAAGTATTCCTCTCGCCTGGAGACGTCGTGAATAGTGTCGGAGAAACCAAAGGAAGTGCTCTCAACCGCATCTTTCGCGTGACCTTGTATCTGAAGGGACTTGACGGTTTACTCGAGCTAATAGGCGGCGGGCTTTTGTTGCTGGTTCCACCGAACCAAATTGGCACCCTTGTCCGGATTCTCACCCAGCACGAACTTTCTGAGGATCCTCAAGACCTTGTAGCCAACGCTCTAATTATCGCGGCTCACGGACTGACACTCTCAGCTTCCTTGTTTGGTGCTATCTACTTGCTTCTGCATGGGTTCGTGAAAGTTATTTTGGTTTGGGCGGTGCTTCGAAATTTCCTCTGGGCGTACCCATGGATGATGGCATTCTTACTAATTTTTATTGGCTATCAGGTCTATCAGCTTGTCGTAAAATTTAGCCTAGGCATGGCGCTTCTAACCGTCTTTGACCTGTTGATCCTCTGGCTGACTTGGTATGAGTACAGGATGCACAAATCTCGGAAGCCAATCTCAGGAAAATAGCCGTTCAACCCACGGATCAGCTGGGATCAATGGCCTGCCAAGCAAACCACCAACTATTCGTGATTACCGGTTTGCCAGTTCCTTCAGAATTCTTCCGTTGATGTGACTCTTGCGAAGTCCCCACGTGCAAGATTTATTGCACTGATACGGGCGAGTGATGCAGCGTCCACCATCTTTCCGTCAGCGTCTTTCAAACTGAATGTATGGCAAGCATCAAATGCCACTGTGGTGTGAAACCCAAGATTTCCGGACATACGCGCGGTCGTTTCGACGCACATATGGCGGGCACAGTTCAAAATCGGATTCGATAACCTAAACCCGACCGGCGCGTTAATCCTCTAACGCCGACCAGAGAATGTTAATTTTTGGGTATGCGAAACCCCGAGGTCACCGATAAAGAACGCCAACAGCTCAAAGACTACAAAAACACCGCACCACACAAGCTCGTGGTGAAGAAAGCAGAAGCTTTACTACTGCTGTCTGCTGGTGTTGATCCGGTGATTGTTGCTGACTTCGTGGACCGTGAACCTTCCACGTTGGAGGACTGGGTCCGAGACTGGTGCACGCAGCGCATGGCGTCCTTGTTCACTGGTCACGCGGGAAATCTGAATCGAAGCTTCTTGACCGCGGAGCAAAAAGAAGCCGTGGAACAGGTGCTTTCCCAGCCGCCGGGTGATGAGTATTTGCCGGCGCAGTTCTGGGATGTTCCTAAACTAGATCGCTGGTTATCGACTACGTTCAACGTTGAGTATGCTTCGCCCACGTCGTATCAGTTCTTGTTGCGTATGGCGGGGTTGTCTTTTCATAAGCCGGAGAAGTTTGACCGGCGGCGAGCCGATGACAAGCTCATTGACCAGCGAATCAAAGAGATCCGGGAAGAACTCGCGGTTCCGTTGGCTGATGAGGATACGTTGGTGTTCGCTGCGGACGAGGTACGTATTGATCAGGAAGCTGTGGTGCGGCGGGCTTGGTATGAGAAGAATACGAAAACGGTGTTGCAGGTGGACCGGCAGAAGGCTTCGCAGTCGTTTATTGGGTTCTTGGATCAGAACACTGGGCAGTGTTTGACGTTGAGGTTGGATTGGCAGAATAGCGCCACGATCTTAGAGGCGGTGCAAACCTTGGTGGGGTTGCATCCGGGGAAGAAGATCGTGATTGTGTGGGATAACGCGACGTGGCATAAGAATCAGTTGCTGCGTGCTGAACTGGGCCTGGGGCAGTCGTTACGGGATGTTCATTTGATCAATTTTCCGCCGTATGCTCCGGATCATAATCCGATTGAGCATGTGTGGAATGATGCGAAGAACGCGATTAGCAATGTTCAGCGGGATGATTTTGAGTCGACGGTGACGGCGTTTGAGGCGCATACCCGGTCGCGGTCGTTTGATTACAAGATTTGAGGGTTGGCCGACCGTTTTTGAAATAAGAGAGCCATATTTGTTTGAATTCCGCACAGTACGACCTGCCGAATATTCTCCTTTTCGAGCCACTCGGCTAGGTCGGGTGTTCCATAAAACGCAGAGTTCACCGTCTTGGTGATCGAAATAGTTGGTTGCACGGAATCGAGAAATCCTTTCAGTTTTGAACTGTCATGAACCGGATGAAAAGTTGATTCGAGACGATCTGAACTATGGGTAACCATGACTATTGGCATGTTCAGTTGTTCCCACTTCTGGATAAGTTCCTGAATATGCTCTTCAGCATGCGGGTTGTCCCGGATGCCCCAAAATAATTCATCATCGAAAGTTCGTTGTACATCGATGATGATTAACGCAGCGTCGGGGCAGCTGCTCTGCGAAAATTTCTCGGAGGAAAACGACGTAGACGTCGCCTGAAAAAAGTCTGTGTTGTCCATGTTTAATAATTTGCCTGACATGGTCGGTGCACAGTGAGTGACAGTTTTGACAATGTCCGATGGTTTATCGCCATATACTTTGCTTATGATCGATGTCGCGCTTTTGCTCATGCCCGGAACTGGGGTCTGGGGAAGAAGCGCCCGGAAATTCACGCTAAAGAGTCTGAGGCCTGTTGAATGGGTTCCATGGCGGTCGATTTTCTAAGTGATGAGCAGGCAGCAGGGTTCGGCGGATTCCCCGACGAGGTATCGGCGGAGGACCTGGAACGTTTCTGTTGGTTGGACGATGCAGACCTGTCGGTAGTTGGTCGCCGTCGGGGAATGCACAATCGCCTGGGATTTGCTGTCCAACTGATCACGGTGCGGGTGGCAGGACGGTTCCTGACGGATCCATTGGCTGTTCCGTGGCCGGTGGTGGAATTCCTGGCCGGGCAGTTGGATATTGCGGATGCTTCCGTGCTCAAGCTGTATGCGCAGCGGGTCCAGACCGGGTATGAGCATGCCGCGGAAATTTCCATCGTGTACGGGTATGCGGATTTCTCCGATCCGGCCAGCCACGCGGAGCTGAGGCTGTTCCTGGAGGCCCGGGCCTGGACGTCGTCGGAGGGACCGGTGCGTCTGTTTGAACGGACGGTGCTCTGGCTGCGTGAACGCAAGGTCCTTCTCCCCGGCGTCTCTACGTTGACACGACTGGTTATAGAGGTCCGTGCCGGAGCAAATGACCGCCTCCATTCCATGCTGGTTGACGCGGCCGGCCCCGCCTTGATCCTGGAATTGGAAGGCCTGCTTCGCGTTGGGGAGGCATCACGGCTGACCGCGTGGGAAAGATTGCGGACCGGGCCCTCGAGGGTATCGGTGCCAGAGTTGTTGCGGCAGTTGGAGCGGCTGGGTCGCTTGCGGGCCCTGGGTGACGGGACCATCGATGTGGAGATGATCCCCGAGGGTCGGATGAATGCCCTAGCCCGCTACGGGTTGGCGGGCAAGACCTCATCGCTTCGAGAACTATCAGACCAGCGGCGGGGTGCGACACTGCTCTGTGCCGTGCGCGCCTTGACGTCAGAAGTTGCCGATGATTTGTGTGATGCCTTGGACGCCATTGTCACCGAACGCGTTCTTCGCAAGGCAGCCAGGGAATCCAGTGCCGCCCGGTTGAAATCCCTGCCACGCTTGTCCAAGGCCTCACTGCAATTGGCGAAGGCCGCGAAAACACTGGTCGAGGTGTTGGACAACACGGAGTATTCCGGCGCAGAGGCCGCCTCGGTGCTGGCCGATCAGGTTTCCTTGCCCGAGATACGCGCCGCGCTGGAGGTGGTGAACGAAGTGGTGAATCCCGACGGAACCGGGGCGGACACTGCAACCGAGATGATGCGCCGGTTCGCCACCGTGCGCTCGTTCCTGCCGGCGTTGGCCGCGGCGGCACCCTTCGGGGCCACCGCGGGCGGGACGCCAACGTTGGCGGCGCTGACGGCGCTGCCGGAAGTTCTGGACGGCCGCAAAAAGGACCCGGCCGAGGTTGATCTGTCCGTGCTCTCGCCGGCTTGGCAGCGTCTTGTCACGGTTGCGGAGGAGATCGACCGCAAGGCCTATACGGTGGCGGTGATGGAGGCCGTCCATAAGGCGCTGCGGCGTAGGGACATTTTCGTGGTGGGTGGGCGTCGCTGGGGAGATCCCCGGGCGCGGTTGCTCACCGATCCGGCGTGGCAGAAACCCAAGACTGAGACCTTGAGGGCGCTCCAGCTGCCGGAAGAGCCAGCGGACCACCTGGCCGATGTTCGCCACCGCCTTGATGCCCGTTATCTTGCGGCGGCCGAGCAACTGGCCGACAATCCCGCGATACGCATTGATGATTCCGGCAAAGTCCACCTCTCACCTTTGGAGGCCAAGACGATACCGGAGTCACTGACGCAGTTGCGGAGGTTGGTCTCCGGGATGCTGCCGCGGGTGGACCTGCCCGATGTGCTGCTGGAAGTGCATTCCTGGACGGGGTTCCTCTCGGAATTCAGCCACGTCTCGGAGGCCTCCGCAAGGATGGGCCAGCTCAGCGTTTCGGTCGCCGCCATCCTGGTTGCCGAGGCATGCAACGTCGGCCTGACACCGGTGGTCAAGGAAGGCCACCCCGCACTGACTCGGGGACGCCTGACGCACGTAGATCAAAACTATGTACGCGCCGATACGCTTCGCGCGGCCAACGCCCGTCTAATCCAGGCCCAGTCCGGTCTGGGACTCGCGCAACGCTGGGGCACAGGCTTGTTGGCGTCAGTCGACGGAATGCGGTTCGTGGTGCCGGTGGCCACCGTCAATTCCGGGGCAAATCCCCGGTACTTTGGCCACGGTCGTGGATTGACTTGGCTGAACTATCTCAACGACCAGGTCTCCGGGCTGGGTGCCGTCGTGGTCCCGGGAACGGTCCGCGATTCCCTGCATATTTTGGATGGGCTGCTCGATCTTGATGGCGGCCAACGCCCCGAAATGGTCGCCACCGATACGGCCTCCTACTCGGACCAGGTTTTCGGGCTCTTCACCCTGCTCGGATACCGGTTCTCACCCCGCCTGGCAGGGTTACCGGACCAACGGTTCTGGCGCGTCGACGCCACGGCGGACTATGGGAAGCTGAACGCGGTGGCCGGCCGCAACCGAATCAACATGGAGCTCATTACGGCGAACTGGCCGGACATGCTTCGCCTTGCCGGGTCCTTGACCGCCGGGACGGTGCGCGCCTCGGAAATCCTGCGGGTCACCCAGGGCGGTGGGACACCAACTCTGCTCGGAAAGGCGTTGGCGGAGTACGGCAGAATAGCCAAGACCGAGCATCTGCTGGACTTCATCGATGCCGACGAGGGTTATCGTCGGCAAATCCACACCCAGTTGACTGTGCAGGAATCCAGACATGCGCTGGCCAGACTCGTCTTTCATGGCAGGAGAGGCCAGATACGCCAGTCCTACCGGGAGGGCCAGGAAGACCAACTTGGCGCACTCGGTCTGGTGCTGAACGCGGTCATCTTGTGGAACACCCGCTACCTGGACGCCGCGCTCACCGAACTCCGCGACCGCGGCGTCCCCGTTGCCGACGAGGACGTACAACGACTGTCGCCGCTGGTCTCGGAACACATCAACATGCTGGGTCGCTACTCTTTCGCCGCGGACTCCACCGGCACGCAACTTCGACCTTTCAGGAACCCCGACGAGGACCGGGAAGCCTGAACGAAGCAATACAGTGCTGACATCTACCGGCCCGCGAGGGGAACGCTCTGCGGGAGTACTGTGACGGGACCAGTGCTTTCTGGCATCACCCAATTGGCCAATCAAGTATTGCCGATGCAGACGGCCCAAATTTTTTTGTCAAGGGACATTGGTTTCTGCCTAGCGGCGGGCCTGAACCCATGAAATCAGCAAACGTAACTGTAGGAAATTAGGATCAAAGTCGGAACTAAGGTGCAGGCAAACGCACACGCCCATTTCAAGAAACGGTGGGAGCCCTCCTTGTCGACATAGTGCCTGTTCACTAGGATCCACAGAATGAGGCAAGCTAGCAGTATGGGGCTACAAATAACTAGCGCAGAGAGGAAGCCATCATCCTCGGTTGCGTCCCCTACTGTTATCCCCAGGTGAGCCAGCGGCCACGTAGCCATGAGGAAATATATGATCCAGTAGAAAACCACACCGGGTATCCCTAGCAGCACGTTTACTGCTGCTATCGACAGAAACGGGGCACCCTTGATGCCAATGAATGTATGCACTAGTTACTCCGGATCAGGGCGTTGTAATTCTCTATGACGTTGTAGAGTCCCATCACTTGGTGGCGCCATAGCTCGGATTGGGTGCCGGGGAAAAAACATCGACTTCACTGTATCTGCGCATGGTCACGACACAAGTTTATCCATCGACGGATACTCCACACTCGCGTTACCGGCACTTCTGCCCGCAAGAATTTCCAGATGGCCGCAACGTCGTTGCGATTCTCTTTCAAGGAACCCTATACGGGACACTTTTCACGCCCGGCGATGGATCTATCAATGCGTGGTGACTAATAGCTGAGCATGGCGGTTAAATCACAGCGCTCAGTGGCGGCTTGCGACCACCCTCGCGCAGAAGCCAAACTGGTCAAAACTCTGACTCGGCAACCCTTCGGAACCTTGCGTTAATTAGCGGAGTTTCCGGATGGCTCCGGGGCCTTTCGTCCTGCACTGATTATGCGCACAATGCTAACTACTAGTACAACGAATAAGCCGATCATTCCGATGATGACTAGACCAGCGCCGTTGACATTTGACCAAGATAACGCGATGCCCAGATAGAGGAGAAGCAGGTCGGCTGCGAGGAAAACCATCATGCGTTCACCTTCACGATAAATGGACTGTGCGTTCTCCTCAGTTATTGCATTGGGGTAGTTAAGCGATCCGGGCTTGGTCGAGACCCAAGTAATGAGAACCATCATCACGACCATGACACCAGAAACCCAAAGAGCGCTTGATTTTTCCCCATGGTTATCAGGCTTGCCCATGAGGTCGAAATGCGTAGGTACGATATCTGGCATCGAAGGATACTGCGATAGAACCCACGCAGAAGTCAGGACTGCTCCAAAGAGGGACACAACGCGTATAAATCGAATGAACTGTCCGGTGGAATATGTACGAGGAGGTCGGATCGGTACGGTCATACTCATCGCTGGCTGTTTCCCCATTTCGAAATTTTCTTGAATTGCGCCGTTCCACGGTGCCATAAGTATCTCGCAAGCGCTCCAGCGAGCGAAATTCGCGACCATCATCATGGAATCGTCTTAACAAGGGGTAGTCCTAGTCGGCTTTTCGAGGTAATTCACAAGGGAACCTCCAACGGCAATGTCTCACTTTTTGCGAGGTAAGCTCACAATATGCCTGAGACTTCTTCTTTATCGGAATTGAATCCGGTGCCCGGCACTGTATTGGAACTCGTTAGGAAATTGGTCGACGAGCCTTGGCCACGGTGCGATGAAGAACGCGAAAATCTCTTTGCTCGCCTTGGATTCAAATCTGGAGATCGGGCTGAGCTAGAGAATGATGAATCGCCACACCAGATAACTGAGCTGGATATGGGCCTAGATGGACAACCTCTCAGTACCTGGGACACGTACAACGGACAGTTTCTAGGTGTAACCGTCCATCTCTACAGCACTCAAGAATCCTGCGACCCGGCTACGCAAAGTGGATTCAGCGAACTAAGGATGCGACTCACCGAGCTCTTCGGAATACCAGAGCATCCATGGGACGGCACTAAAGTACTTCCCTGCATTTGGAATTCCAACGGCTGGACGATCACCATGCACCTCTTTGATCGCCGGGACAGCAGCGTGATGCTGAGCGTGAATGATACGTCAGTAGCCGCCATTGCGGAGGCCGACGCAATATCCAGATAATCAATCGCAGGAATACTGCAAGGAGCGCCTGCGTGGAAATTGCCGGTCCCGTAAACCGAACCCTCATCGGGACAGAGTGTTGCGAGTTTGGCGCGGAATCAACCAACGAGCGGACATCGCATGGCAACACGAGGCCACTGATCTAATCCAATGGAGGCCTCATGCTTTCGGATTCTCCTCAGACCTGGGGACAGCTGACTCGTCGGAACAATATCAAAGCCCAAACGAGCATAGTAGGGCGCGTTCCAGGGAACTTCGGCAAAGGTGGTTAGCGTCAGCGCGGCATAACCCTGTTGCCTCGCCCATTTTGCTGCCATCTCGATGAGCTGGCGGCCTATCCGGAGGCCCGCATGAGTCGGATGTACTGAGACTTGCTCTATATGAGCAACGTCGTCTATTAGATCCAGAAGAAGGTAGGCAATGGGCTGATCGAAATTATCTGTGTACACCCATGCTCTACCCTGACTTTGATACCGAAGGAAATCATGAATGGGCATCG
The DNA here is from genome assembly GCF_002332285.1 of Glutamicibacter sp. BW77. NCBI lineage: Bacteria > Bacillati > Actinomycetota > Actinomycetes > Micrococcales > Micrococcaceae > Glutamicibacter > Glutamicibacter sp. BW77. The sequence continues at coordinate 35,763 of NZ_NRGT01000007.1, forward strand.
TTTCACCGTCGGCAATTGATGCCATGCCTTCGCCGACGAAGACAGNNGGGAGCAAGCGAACATCATCGACCTGTGCAGCGCGGATCATGAAAGCCATTAAAGCACACGGCACTTCAACGCCTTCCGTCCTACAAGTCGTTCCGGAGGGGGGAAAGCTTAGCGGCCATTTTAATGGCATGGAACGCGTTTTGTTCTCCGTATTCGGAAGACCGTGCCTGCATTACTGCCGGAAATAGGGGTCACTGGCAGAAGGCGAGCCCGCCCCTGTTGGTTCCCACCCGTGGAGCCGAGCCATGCCGATTCCGCCTTCATAGATGTACTCGACCCAGATCACGACGTAGCGACCGCGCCGGTTAGCTTCTGCCCATGCAAGCACGTCGTCTATGCTTTCCGCATTCTCCAGACGGTTCTCGTCGCTGGCGCGGGTTTCGTCCCAGAAATCCACCCGATATACGGGGTGGTGCTCTTCCTCGTTGACATATCGTGGGTCAACACCAGTAACCTTCATGTTTTTCGTGCCCATGAGCACACTCTACGTGCGTGGCCCGGCATTCATCAGAGACCCACGCACTTCAATTGAGGAACCCTATACGGGGCATCCGAACCTTATTTCGGTGGTCCCCGATATTAATTGGTCAACTGAGCAGTTATTTCGGTCCTGTCCTTCGACCTTGAGATGGGCAGCGCCGCTAAACTACATACGATTGGATTATCGCTGGAATTGCGGTGGCGACAGAGACCAACGCGAGTACACCAATCCCATACCCGATTACCAACGCGAAAATAGCCAGCCAGCGCCCCTTCCCACCGGAATGCGCAATCTGGTTCAATGCAACATGCCCAGCACCTACGGCAAAGATTGCCAATCCTGAAAGTCCTAAGAACCAAAGGCCTACGAGTGCCACCACGGACAACATCAAGGACGCCACCGATAGCTTGTTTAGGCTCTCCACGTCTGTATGAATCGCTTCTTCATGGGTAGGCATTACGTTCCTCCGTGTCTCGGTGTTCGGTTCGTGTTTATGCATGAGCCTAGCTCGAATCGCCACAAGAGGAACGTTCAGTGGGACACTCGGGCTCCACATATTTCACGACAAAGCGTAGAAGCACCAGGCTTCGCCGAGCAAGGGGCATCGCAACAACTTCAAGGCTATTGCACTTATCTTTTCAGCTAAGTAGATTAGCCTTATGACATCGCGACTCGTAACGAAATACTTGCAGCTCCCAACGCAGGGGAAAATTGCCTACGACATCCAAGGCGCAGGGCCGCTCATCCTGCTTGTTCCGGGAATGGGCGAACTGCGGTCTACATACCGCTTCCTAACCCCAGCGCTTGTTGCCGCCGGATACACCGTTGCCACAACGGACCTGCGAGGACACGGGGACAGCGATGCCTCGTTCCCTAGCTACGGCGACGTCGACACGGCCGAGGATATCGAGGGGTTGCTACGGAAACTGGGTGGTCCCGCCATCGTTGTCGGCAACTCGATGGCTGCAGGTGCGGCAGTAATCGTTGCGGCTGAGCACCCCGAGCTCATCAGTGGACTCGTTCTGATCGGCCCCTTCGTTCGCCAACCATCCACGAACGCCTTCGAGAACCTCCTCTTCCGGATCATGATGGCTCGTCCCTGGGCACCAGCGGCCTGGAAAGCTTATCTGCCTACCCTCTACGCCGGCACCAAGCCCGCGGACTTCGCCGAATACCGCCAGGCAGCAATCAAGAGCATGAAACGACCCGGCTACAGAAGGGCCTTCTGCCTCACCACGCGCACCGACCACCTACGGGCAGGCGAATGCCTAGCCGCGGTGGATTCGCCGACACTTGTCCTCATGGGAGAGAAAGACCCGGACTTCAAGGACCCCACGGCCGAAGCAGACTGGATCGCGCACACACTTCACGGATCTGCCGTCATCATTCCCGAGGCCGGCCACTATCCCCAATCGCAGCAACCAGGGATTACCTCGACCGCTATTATCAAGTTCCTCAGCGCGCTAACCAATCATGTCTAGGCCCGGACTGAACAGAACGATAGTCGTCGAGCGGGCGGCGCTGATTCTCGACCGTAGCCTAGACGGATTGAGCCTTTCCGTCCTGGCAGAGAGCCTAGGTGTGCGGACCCCATCCCTCTACAAGCACATCGACGGAATGCCAGGCCTGCAACGCGACATCATGCTCCGTGCCAAAACGAGTCTGGCCCACGTCCTCGGACAATCTGCCATCGGACGCTCCCGAGACGATGCCATCAGGGCGCTGGCGCTTGCTTATCGTCGTTGGGCACTGCAACATCCCGGACAGTACCCGATGACGGTACATGCGCCCGCTTCCGGCGACGACGATGACGCTAGTGTCTCATCGTCAATCTCTGACGTCGTTTTCAACGTCCTCGAGGGCTACGGGCTCCTCGGGGACGACGCTGTGGATGCCACACGATTCCTTCGGTCCTCGCTCCATGGCTTCGTTGATCTTGAAACGCGCGGGGCATTCGAGCTTCCTGTGGACCTGGAGCGCAGCTTCGCCAGACTGACGGAGAGCGTCGTCGTCGCCCTGGACACTTGGTCTCGGTGATGCTTGTACATAAGGGGTTAAGGGGTAGCGATGGAATCGCGACTGCCTATCCATGGGGGAACCCTCTACGGGACGCGTTGCCGTCGACTGGAATGTGACTTCTGGATTTTTAGGTCAGGCGTCGAGGGGCAGGTTTCCGAGGACTGAATCCATGGCTTTCAGGGTCTTTCCCATGGCTTCTATTTGATCTGAGATTCTGGCACGTTCGCTGATCAAGCGCGCTCGGAGGATTGGTGTTTGGGACGCTGTATCGGTCATGCACGGCAAGATATCTGCAATGGTCGAGCTGCACAGCCCTGCTTGGAAAAGGTCGCGGATGAGTGCCACGCGCTCCACTGCTTCGTCCGTGTATATGCGTTGGCCGCTGCTAGATCGCGTGGAAACGAGGAGATGTTGTTCTTCGTAATAGCGAAGTGACCGTGGACTCGCTCCGGTTGCCTCGGATAATTGGCCAATTCTCATCGGTCGCTTGCCCCTCACATTGATGTCAGGTCCTAGTCTATCGAGCATGACTACACAACAGCCTGAAACTGCCCCTGTCCTACAACTACGCGTCATCGTCGAGGCCGAAGACTTCGACGCCGCGATCGCCTTCTACCGCGACACCTTGGGCCTGCCTGAACAAGCCGCGTTTGAGGGCGATGGCGACGCAAGGGTTTCGATTCTGGACGCTGGGCGTGCCACCCTCGAAATCTCAAACCCGGCCCAGAAGCGGATGATCGACCAGGTCGAGACCGGCTCACGGCAAGGCCCCGGTATCCGGCTTGCCTTTGAGGTCACGGACGGGCACGGCGTCACCACCAAACTTGCTGAGGCAGGAGCAACCGTTATTGCCGAACCACGCGAGACGCCCTGGCGATCTCTGAACGCACGGCTAGAAGACCCCGCCGGGCAACAGATCACCGTGTTCGAGGAATTGGAAGACATCGCAACGCGCACCGACCGCGAAGGCTTTGGAACAGCAGCAAGCAGGTAACACCCCGGACTCGATTAAGTTCGGGGCGCACCCCGCAACATGGGTCGAAGTTTCAGCGGCGCGGCGGAACTATGCGTTCTGAAGCCGAAGAACCGTGTCGATCTGCACCTTTGCGCCGAGTGGAAGCGCCGCTACCTGGATCGTTGTCCGAACCGGGTACGGCGCTTCCAAATGCTTGGCATAGACGGCGTTGATGGCTGCAAAATCCTTGTAGTCCGTCAAATAGATTGTGGTGCGCAGAAGGTCCGATGTGTTCAATTCAATCTCGCCCAGCAGCGTCTCCAGGTTCTTCATCATGGCTTCGCACTGTTCAGCGACATCGTCCGAAACGAGCGTCCCGTCATCCGTACGCTGGCCGATGATTCCTGCGGTATACCCTGTGTCACCGTGTTGTACGAAATGTGAAAACGGGGCCGTGGACTGGTGAAGGTTTGGACTGAAATGGTGCTTCGCCATGGTTATTTCATTCAACTTTCAAAAGAATATGAGGGCGTTAAGAATAGTCCAACACTACATCGGGGCATCAGGAAACAATCCTGTGTGTCGATTGGCATCGAGGTTCTTAAGTGCCGACCAGATCGACCCGTAAGACGGTCCCCGAGAGGAACGACCGTAAGAGGAACGCTCTGCGGGACGGACGAGACGCTTGGTCTGCTCCTCGGAGCCCGCAGGCAACCCGGGCCGCCCCCGGGTGGCTCATGTGAAAAGAATCGTGATCAATCCTGTCTGGATCAGGTGCACCAGCAGCCCCAGTAGACTGCTGGCGCCGATCCCGATCGCAGCTCCGGAGAGAACTTTTCCGGCCGGCCGTCTTGAGCCAAAGAATCCAATGACGATGGCTGCGATGTCAAGGGCGACCATGGCGGACCAGATTGCTATCTGAACCGTGTAGACGTCACCCAAATCGCCCCGGGCCACCGCTTCCCTCGCGCCGTTCTCTCCAACGTAGGGGGCCATCAAGGTGACTGTCAGGGCGATCAGCGCGACCACGATGGCGGCGCGCCCGAGCTTGCCGGAATGCGACTGTGCACTTTCCCGAGGCATGTTACCGTTCGAAGGGTTGTCCGTGAGGGTCTTTGATGTGTTCATGCTGCTGAACCTGCCTTGGCTGGATGCTTCAGAATTTGCACGATTCCCCAACTGTGCCGCTCCACGGCCACGACGTGGATGGTGGCGGTCAATTTGTGGCTGAAATCCGGTAGGACAGATGCCGAGGAGGCCTAGTCGGATATCGCGCTCTATGTGCATGAGCCTAGAGGGGGCGATCGTAATGATCCACCGAATTTTCTAAAAGTTACTGGTTTGTTATTTTCAGCAAGAAAATGATGTTGTCATTTTCGACGACGACCGCAGTGAATGCCCGGAGTGGTCTGTACCGTCTATTTTCGTCCGAACGGGGAACCTTGACCGGGCATGTTGAGGCAATCACTGCATGGAAGCTTATGGTGGTGTCATGCCTCGTTTATCCGACGCATGACACCACCGCTATTCGGTTAGGCCAATTCGAGGAACCCGAGTCGCTTATATAGCTCCAGCGCAGCACCGGAAGTTCCATCACCGATCCGGAGACTCAGCGTGTCCGCGCCATGCTTCTTACACGCAGACATGGCAGCGGTAATCAAGGTGCGGCCCAGTCCATGCCCCTGATGCCGAGGATCAACAAAAAGATCGATGATGAATGGGCCGAGTAAGTCTTCATCCCAGATCGACTCCTTGACAACAAAGATCGCCCCAATCGGCGTTCCCTGTTGCATTGCGACAAAAGAAGCATTTTCGAGGAGCTGCCCATACTCGTGAGCGAAGGTTTCTTCCATCTCGGATTGCGCTTCTTCAAGAGTTCCGGCCGCAATGCCAGGTGGGTATGCTGCGAAATACGCATCAGCTAGTGCTGCCGAGGATGATGATTCTGCATGGCAGATATCTGGCTCTTCAGGAATAAGAGT